>NZ_JBICII010000070.1:0-146964 GCF_043101865.1 Pseudomonas sp. zjy_15 | reverse complement strand
GTACGACGCGATATCGAGATAGGCACCAAGGCGTTCGCGCGCGAATCCCACAGGTATAATTGGCCCGAAACAAACGTAGGAGCGGGTTTACCCGCGAAGCGCCGCGCGGGCGGCGCTCGATCTCATAGGCGCTGAATATTTTAAGGCGGACACCTGCGGCGCTCGATCTCACAGGCGCTGAATGTGCCGAGCCGGGCACCTGGTCGTCGCTCGATCTCACAGCCGCTGAACATCTCAAGCCGGGCACCTGGTAGCCTTGATGCAGTCCCCCTCCCCAACCACACAACCCGCTACCAGACAAGCTAACAGTTGTCGAGATATGGTTGGGCCAGTCCTTTGCGTATACTGCAACCTATGTTCGCCCACACTGCTTTGCGCCAGCGTTGCGCCAAATGGCTTCTCGCAACCGGACTCTTTCTGCTGTTAGGTGCCTGCGTTGAAAAACCCAGCACCCTCGAGCGCGTGAAGGAGGATGGCGTGCTGCGCGTGATCACGCGCAACAGCCCGGCAACCTACTTCCAGGACCGTAACGGCGAAACCGGCTTCGAGTACGAACTGGTCCAGCATTTCGCCGAGGATCTTGGCGTAAAGCTGCAGATCGAGACCGCCGACAACCTGGACGAGCTGTACGACGCCCTCGGCAAGCCCTCCGGCCCGGTACTGGCTGCTGCCGGCCTGGTCAGCAGTGAGCGGCGCAAGACCCAGGTGAAATACTCCCATCCCTATCTGGAGGTGACCCCGCAGGTCATCTACCGCAATGGCCGCCCACGCCCCACCAGCGCCAAGGGTTTGGTCGGCAAGAAGATCATGGTGCTCAAGGGCAGCAGCCATGCTGACCAGTTGGCCGAGCTGAAAAAGCAGTACCCGGCCTTGCAATATGAGGAATCCGACGCCGTCGAAGTGGTCGACCTGCTGCGCATGGTGGACGAAGGCCAGATCGACTTGACCCTGGTGGACTCCAACGAACTGGCGATGAACCAGGTGTATTTCCCCAACGTGCGGGTCGCCTTCGATTTGGGCGACACCCGCGACCAGCGCTGGGCAGTGGCAGCAGGCGAAGACAACAGCCTGCTCAACGAAATCAACGAATTTCTCGACAAGGCGCAGAAGAACGGCACCCTTCAGCGCTTGAAGGACCGCTACTACGGCCATGTCGACGTACTCGGCTACGTTGGCGCCTACACCTTCGCCCAGCACCTGCAACAGCGCTTGCCCAAGTACGAGAAGCACTTCAAGAACTACGCCAAGGTCGAGCAGGTCGACTGGCGCCTGCTGGCAGCCATCGGCTACCAGGAATCGATGTGGCAGCCGGAAGTCACCTCCAAGACCGGCGTACGCGGCCTGATGATGCTGACCCAGCGCACCGCCCGGGCCATGGGCGTGTCCAACCGCCTGGACCCTAGGCAGAGCATCCAGGGCGGCGCCAAGTACTTCATGAAGATCAAGGAAGAGCTTGACGACAGCATCAAGGAGCCGGACCGCACCTGGTTTGCCCTTGCCGCCTACAATGTCGGTGGCGGCCACCTGGAAGACGCCCGCGTCCTGGCCAGGCGCGAAAAGCTAAACCCGAACAAGTGGCTGGACGTGAAGAAGATGCTGCCGCGGCTGGCTCAGAAGCAGTGGTACCGGCAGACCAAGTACGGCTATGCCCGTGGTGGCGAGCCGGTGCATTTCGTGGCCAACATCCGCCGTTACTACGACATCCTCACCTGGGTGACCCAGCCGCAGCTCGAAGGCCAGGTGGCCGAGGGCAACCTGCATGTGCCCGGGGTCAACAAGGACAAGCCAGCGGATAAGTCGTCGCCGATGTAAGCCAGTAGGTCTCTTCGCGGGTAAACCCGCGCCTACAAGAATTGCGCAGAGCCTGAGCGGGCTTGCCCGCGAAGCGGCCGGTGCAGCTCAAGCCTTGGCCCGGCGGGCCTTGAAGAAGTCGCTGAGGATCTGCCCACACTCTTGCGCCAGCACCCCGCCCTCCACCATCACCCGGTGATTGAGAAAGCCTTGGCCAAAGAACTGCCCTTGGCTCTGCACGATCCCCGCCTTGGGTTCCAGCGCGCCAAACACCACGCGCATCACCCGCGAATGCACGATCAGCCCCGCACACATGCTGCACGGTTCCAGGGTCACATACAGAGTGCTGCCGGGTAGCCGGTAGTTGCTGGCCGACCTGGCTGCCGCCCTGATCGCCACCATCTCGGCATGCGCGCTGGGGTCACTGTCGATGATCGGTCGGTTGAACCCCTGGCCGATCACCTGCCCATGCTGCACCAGCACAGCCCCCACCGGCACCTCGCCCAGCGCCGCGCCTTCGGCGGCCAAGGCCAGCGCCAGACGCATGAATTCCTGATCGCGGCTGCGATCGATGATCTGCGGGCGCATCAGACCACCGCGATCGCGGCCATCAGGCCGGTTTCCATGTGGTCGATGACGTGGCAGTGAAACATCCACGTCCCAGGGTTATCCGCCACCAGCGCTACCTGGGCGCGCTCGTTCTTGCCCAGCAAGTAGGTGTCGGTGAACCACGGTTCCTTGATGTCGTGACGGTTGGAGGCGATCACCTTGAAGCTCATGCCATGCAAGTGGATCGGGTGCTGGTACTGGGTCATGTTCTTAAGCTCGAAGATGTAGCTCTTGCCCTTCTGCAACGTGGCGATGGGCCGGTCGGCACAGGTCTTGTCGGTAATATCCCAGGCCTGGCCGTTGATCTGCCACAAGCTCGGCGGTTTGCCCGCATCAGTGGTGACAGAGACACTGGCCGCCCACTCGAAATTGAAGTTCAGCTTTTCGGCATTCTCCAGGTCGGGCTCGGCGATCGGGTTGGGCGGCAACGCTGGCGGCCAGTCACTCGGCGCGTCGTTGCTGGCCACCGAACGCAGGGTGCCCAGGCGCACGAAACCGTCGCGCAGGGAGATCTCCTCACCCGCCTCGGGAATGCGGATGGCCAGACAGATACGCATGCCCGGGCCTAACCAGTACTCATCCAGCGCACGCGGAGTCACCGGGTTGCCGTCGAGGGCATAGATTCTCGCCTCGCAATTGCCTTTGAGGTTGAGGCGGTAGGTCCAGGTGTTGTCCAGGTTCAGCAGGCGCACCCGCACCACCTGGCCGGCCGGTAGCTCGGTGATCGAGTCGGCCTGGCCGTTGATGGTGATCAACCGCCCGGCAGTGCCGTTGCGCGCGGCCTCGCGCGGGATGCTGAAAGGCAGCCATGCGCCCTGCTCGTCCACATGCCAGTTCTTCAGGCTCAGCGTGCGCTCATGCTGGAACCCAGTGGGCTCACGCTCCTCGACGATCAGCGGCCCGACCAGACCGCGACCTAGCTCCTCGGAGCTGCTGACATGAGGGTGATACCAATAGCTGCCGGCGTCCGGCACGCGGAACTTGTAATCGAAGTATTCACCTGGCTTGACCGGCAATTGCGAAACGTATGGCACACCATCCATCTCCAGCGGCAGGCGGATGCCGTGCCAGTGGATGGTGGTTTCAACCGGCAGGTGATTGATGAAACGCACCCGCAACCAGGTGCCTTGGCGGACTCGCAGTTCCGTCCCTGGTGCTGAAGGGCCAAAGGCCCAGGCCTCGGTCTTGAACCCCGGCACCAGCTCCACTTCCAGTGGGGCGGCGATCAGCTCGTAGTCGTGCCCGGCATTCTCGTCCTCGACCTTGCCCAGCCAGTAGCGCGCCGCGCCTCCGGCGCCCAGGCCTACCACAACCAAGCCAGTAAGGCCTTTGAGCATTTGTCGACGGGTAAAGGACATCGGTGCGGGTACCTCGTTTCTGCGCAATCAGTCTGCCAGCAGGGGCTGGCGATGAAGGGCGAATACGATACACCTGCATTTGCGAAAGATTAAGTGAAGTCTTGTCGCACGACCGGTTATTGGCCCCGATCGCCAATGGCAACCCGCTCCCCCTCGGTACCAACCCAACGCCCTGGGGCTGACTTGCCGGATTCAGGGCGGGCTGCTTAAGTCTAAAAACGGGGTGCGCAGGTGCTGGCCTTCTGCCCGCCTATCGCTTCAGACAAGACGCCTGCTCTTTGAATGCGAAGGTAGACAGCATGTGGCACAAAAACTCATTACTGCATATCTCGCTCCTGCTCGCTGCAGGCCTGCTGCTGGCACCGAAGATCATCCTGATCGAGTTTTTCTCCCATCGATGGGTGGAGACGGGTATTTTCGATATTGCCCTGTACTTGCTTCAAGACGTGCTGCTTGTGGTCGCCCTCTATGTGATTGCCGCCAACACCATTACCAGAAACAAATTCAACTTCTATCTGTTGAGCATCGCCTCAGGCGCCTTGCTGCTGTTCCTGCTGGTGGACATGCGTGTTCGGGAGCTATGGCTGAAGCCACTGGACTGGCAACTGATAAGCTATAGCCTGCAAAACGCAAGCAACCTGACCTCCGGGGCCGAGGTGTTTCTCAAGCAAGCGGCCGGTTTCGGGCACACATTCAGGTTCATTGTCTTTGTGCTTTTTCTGGCTTACCTGGCGACCTGGTCTTTCGCTGGGCTGGCAACCTGCATCGCTTATAAAGAACAGCGCACCCGCACAGTAAAGAAAAGACAACACCTCTGGGCATCACTGCTGGTGATCGGCGCCCTGCTCTTCGGCTCCATCCATGCCAAAGACGCGCGCTATCACCTGAACGAAAACATTGTCATCAGCCCGCTGGTCACGACACTCAGAAACACCACTTCCTTGACCGCAGCTCCGCATAGACCGCCCCTGCCATTCGAACAACCCGCCTACCCGCTGACCAACGTCAACGAAATCCGAAAACTTCAATCTCACCCCACGCCAGACTTCAAGAACCTGGTCTTCATCGTTCTGGAGTCGGTGCGCTGGAACAGCGTTTTTGCTCCCGGCATCAAAACCGCCGAGCGGTACCCCACCTTCGATAAGCTCGCTCGGGAGGGCATGCTCTTCAAAGCGTACGTCTCAGTGCCTCACTCGTCCAAAGGCTACCACGCGATCCTGACGGGGCTGCATGCCTACCCAGACATTGAAATCAAAGAGGCCATGTACCTGCTACAACCCAGCGTCATCCATGAGCTGAAGAACAGGAAAAACATGGAAGCCGTCGCCTTCAGCTCGCTGTACCTGCAGTTCGAAAACATGGAGGGCTTCCTGAAATCCATCGGTGTGTCGAATGCTTACGCAGTTTCGGAGCTCATTCCCGCCGAGAGTCGCTCACGAAATGCCAGTAGCTTCGGTGAAAGTGATGAACAGCTGTTTTCGTCCAGCATCTCTTACCTGGAAAACATCAAAAAGAATGGCAAAGGTTTCATCGCGCTCTACTTCCCAAGCGCAGCCCACTACCCCTACCAATGCAGCCAAGGCCCCCCATTACGGAGCGAGCTGGAAAAGTATGAAGACTGCATAGCCAAAACAGACAGCGTGCTGGGTGAAATGCTGACATCCTTCGACAAGCAAGGCCTTCTGGACTCGACATTATTCGTGCTCGTGGGTGACCACGGCGAGTCATTTGGTGAGCACGGTCTGTTCATTCACAACGCGTCCATGCACGAAGAGGAAGTGAGCGTACCCCTGATTTTCTGGAGTAATGGAAAGTCACTGCCCAAACCCGCCTCAACCACCAGTCACCAGATCGATATTGCGCCCACGGTTGCCGATTTTTTTGATGTGACCGAATCCCCCCTCTCTGTACAAGGCATCAGCTTGTTGAGGGAACAGGGGAAACGCACATTCTTCATGTCCACGTTCTTTGACCAACTGGCGTCAGCCTTGGTGGAGCCCCCGTACAAATACATATACGAATTCAGTTCAGACACCCTGACTAAATACAATCTTGAGGATGACCCGCAGGAAAAGCACCCGCAACGCGTGGAGGGTGATGAGTTCATCGCAGTGAGGAGCAGGCTGCTTTCCTATAACGCCTACCAGAAAGCGCTATTTGCCAGAAAGCCAGAAGAATAAGCAATCTGAACGAACAAGAACCAGAAAGCCCGCAATCATGCGGGCTTTCTGGTGTATCCGTCCTGCGGGTGCCAGCCTGGGCTGGCTACCCGATCACTCCCACTCGATAGTGGCAGGCGGCTTGCTCGACACGTCGTAGGTAACGCGCGAGATACCGTCGATTTCGTTGATGATACGACCGCTGACGGTTTCCAGCAGCTCGTACGGCAGGTGTGCCCAACGCGCGGTCATGAAGTCCACTGTCTCGACGGCACGCAGGGCCACGACCCAGGCGTAGCGACGGCCGTCGCCGACGACGCCGACCGACTTGACCGGCTGGAACACCACGAACGCCTGGCTGGTCTTGTGGTACCAGTCGGCCTTGCGCAGTTCTTCGATGAAGATGTGGTCGGCGCGACGCAGGATGTCGGCGTATTCCTTCTTCACTTCACCGAGGATACGCACACCCAGGCCAGGGCCCGGGAACGGGTGGCGGTAGACCATGTCGTACGGCAGGCCCAGCTCCAGGCCGATCTTGCGCACTTCGTCCTTGAACAGTTCACGCAGCGGCTCGACCAGCTTGAGGTTCATCTCCTCCGGCAGGCCGCCGACGTTGTGGTGCGACTTGATCACGTGGGCCTTGCCGCTCTTGGCGCCAGCCGACTCGATCACGTCCGGGTAGATGGTGCCCTGGGCGAGGAACTGGATGTTTTCCAGCTTGCTGGCTTCGGCATCGAACACGTCGATGAAGGTGCGGCCGATGATCTTGCGCTTCTTCTCCGGGTCGGCTTCGCCGGCCAGGTTGTCGAGGAACTGCTTTTCAGCGTCGGCGCGGATCACCTTGACGCCCATGTTCTCTTTGAACATGGCCATCACCTGGTCGCCTTCGTGCAGGCGCAGCAGGCCGTTGTCGACGAATACGCAGGTCAGCTGGTCGCCGATGGCGCGGTGCAGCAGCGCGGCAACCACCGAGCTGTCGACGCCGCCGGACAGGCCCAACAGGACATTGGCCGAACCGACTTGCGCACGCACCTGGGCGATGGCGTCTTCGACAATGTTGGATGCCGTCCACAGGGCTTCACAGCCGCAGATGTCCTGCACGAAGCGGGACAGGATGCGACCACCCTGCTTGGTGTGGGTCACTTCGGGGTGGAACTGCACGCCGTAATAGCCGCGGGCGTCGTCGTACATGCCGGCAATCGGGCAGCTTGGGGTGCTGGCCAGAATGTTGAAGTTGCCAGGCATCTCGGTGACCTTGTCACCGTGGCTCATCCACACGTCCAGGCCCAACACGCCGTCGTCGTCAACGTGGTCTTCGATGCCGTCGAGCAGGCGGCTCTTGCCGACAACGTCCACGCGGGCATAACCGAACTCACGCAGGTCGGAACCTTCTACCTTGCCGCCCATCTGCTCGGCCATGGTCTGCATGCCGTAGCAGATACCCAGCACAGGCACATTCAGGTCAAACACGGCCTGCGGAGCGCGCGGGCTGTTGGCTTCGTGAACCGACTCGGGGCCGCCGGCGAGGATGATGCCGCGCGGGTTGAATTCGCGGATCGCTTCATCGTCCATGTCGAACGGGTGCAGTTCACAGTACACGCCGATTTCGCGCACGCGGCGGGCGATCAGCTGGGTGTACTGGGAACCGAAATCGAGGATCAGGATGCGGTGAGCGTGAATGTCGAGGGCCATGACTCAATCTCGTCAGTGGAAATCGGAAACGACGCGGGGCTGTCATGACAGCCCCGCTTTATGTAGTAGCTGGAAGCCTCAGCCTACGCGGTAGTTAGGGGCTTCTTTGGTGATTTGCACGTCGTGCACGTGGGACTCGGCCATGCCGGCACCGGTGATACGCACGAACTCCGGCTTGGTGCGCATTTCTTCGATGGTTGCGCTGCCGGTGTAGCCCATGGACGAACGCAGGCCGCCCATCAGCTGGTGGATGATCGCGGCCAGGGCGCCTTTGTAAGGAACGCGGCCTTCGATGCCTTCCGGCACCAGCTTCTCGGCGCCGGCCGAGGAGTCCTGGAAGTAACGGTCGGACGAGCCCTGCGCCTGCGCCATGGCACCCAGCGAGCCCATGCCGCGGTAAGCCTTGTAGGAACGGCCCTGGAACAGTTCGACTTCACCCGGGGCCTCTTCGGTACCGGCGAACATCGAGCCCATCATCACGCAGGACGCACCGGCAACGATGGCCTTGGACAGGTCGCCGGAGAAGCGGATACCGCCGTCAGCGATCAGTGGCACGCCAGTGCCTTCCAGTGCTGCGGCGACGTTGGCGATGGCGCTGATTTGCGGCACGCCGACACCGGCAACGATACGGGTGGTGCAGATAGAGCCAGGGCCGATACCGACCTTGACCGCATCGGCACCCGCTTCGGCCAGGGCCTTGGCGGCAGCGCCGGTGGCGATGTTGCCGCCGATCACCTGCACTTGCGGGTAGGTTTCTTTCACCCAGCGTACGCGGTCGATCACACCTTTGGAGTGGCCGTGGGCAGTGTCGACGACGACGACATCAACGCCAGCCGCCACCAGGGCAGCAACGCGCTCGCCGGTGTCCTTGCCGGTGCCGACGGCGGCGCCGACGCGCAGACGACCCTGGTCGTCCTTGCTGGCCAGCGGGTAAGCCTTGGCCTTTTCGATGTCCTTGACGGTCATCATGCCCTTGAGGTTGAACTTGTCGTCAACGATCAGGACTTTTTCCAGGCGATGCTTGTGCAGCAGCTCGCGAACTTCGTTCTTGTCGGCGCCTTCGCGGACGGTGACCAGACGCTCTTTCGGCGTCATCACGTCGCGGACCTTGGCATCCAGGCGATTTTCGAAGCGCACGTCACGGGAGGTGACGATGCCGACCAGGTCGCCGTTGGCCAGTACTGGCACACCGGAGATGTTGTTCAGGCGGGTCAGCTCGAACAGGTCGCGCACAGTGGCATCAGCGTCGATGGTGATCGGGTCCTTGACCACGCCAGCCTCGAACTTCTTGACCTTGCGCACTTCGCCGGCCTGTTGTTCGATGGTCATGTTCTTGTGGATGATGCCGATACCGCCTTCCTGAGCCATGGCAATGGCCAGACGCGCTTCGGTCACGGTATCCATGGCAGCGGAAACCAGCGGAATGTTCAGCTCGATGCCACGGGTCAAACGGGTCTTGAGACTGACTTCATTGGGCAGTACCTCGGAATAGCCAGGTACAAGGAGGATATCGTCGAAGGTCAGGGCTTCTTGGCTGATACGCAGCATCGCGGGGGCTCCCGGGCGGGAAAAATGGAAGCGCGCCATTATACTCATGCATGGCGCGCCGCTCAATGCAAAATAAGGGCCTTCGGTCAGGCTTGTGGCAGTTTTACCTGCACCACGGCCACTGGCTGGTCGAGCCAGTCGGCGAAGCTGTCGAGAAAGGCCTGGGTGAACCCGGCCTCGCCCCAGTTGTTGAAGATGAACCCCAGGTTGGAAAAGGCACATGGCTGCAGGTAAATGAAGCCATTGATGTCATCTTCGAAGCCGCACAGCGGGCAGGTAAAGTAGTCGCTCACCGCCGGCATCCACTCTTCCAGGCTTTCGAACAACGGCTCACCCACCTCGCGCCGGCACTCCGGACAACCGGCTTCTTCGAGGAAGCCTTCGGTGGGGGTATAGATGCAGCGCTTGAGCATCACTTCCAGGCCGTTGACCGGCTCGCCGAAGGGCAGTTTTTCCGGGTGCAGGGCCACTTTGCGCGCCCCTGCCGCCAGGGCATGGCCCATGCGGTTGCCGGTGCGACCGCAGGTGGTCAGTTGCTCCTCGACGACTTTTTCGCGCACCAGCCAGCGCAGAATGGCGCGGGCACGGGCTTCATGCACCGGGACGGTAGACAGCTTTGGAACGATGATGCTCTGGGTGTTCATGAACGGGACAAGCCTGAAAAACGCCGGTGATGACGCAATTCTACCGCTCAGGCGCTCAGGTAGCGACCAATCAGCGCCAGGCCGCTGGCCAGCACCAGCCAGGTGACCAGCCGTACGAACGCTTCGCGGGACAACCGGTTGGTCAACCGACGCCCTACCCAAAGGCCAATGAACATGACAGGCAGCAGGCAGGCGGCGAGCAGCAGCAGGCTTTGCTCGGCATAGACACCGGCGATCAGGAACAGCGACAGACGCACTATCGTACTGCAACTGATCAGCGCGCTCTGGGTGGCGCGTACCTGTTCCTTCACCTCCAGCCGTGCACTCAGGTAAAGGGCATAAAGAAACCCGCCGCTGCCGAACAAAGCCCCGAACAACCCGCCTGCCGTGCCCATCGGCACCGTCCAGAAGCCGGACAGGCTGGCTGGCCTCACTTTCACTGCCAGCCCGTAAAGTGCATAGGCGGTCACGAATAGCCCCATCAACAGCAGCAACAGGTCGGACTTCAGTTGCAGCAGGAACACCACGCCCAACGTACAACCCAAGGCCATGAAGGGCAGCAGCCGCAGCAATTCACTGCGTACCACATCCCGGCGTGACGGCAGCAGGTTGCCGAACGCGGCCACGAAATCCAGCAGCACCAGCAACGGGATGATGCGTGACAACGGCATGAAGTGAATCAGCACCGGCCCCGCCACCAGTGCAGTACCAAAGCCGGCGATGCCGAAGACGATATAGGCCGCGGCAATGGCGAACAGGATCGGCAGCCAGTCAAGGCCGGAAAACGACAGTTGGGCAAGCATGGCAGCAGTTCCTGGGAAGACAGGCAAAGGTTAGCCAGCCATGAGCCATGCCTACTAATATGCCTTTATCCCCTAAGCCATCTCGAAAAGGCATGACATGACGTCGATCCGACAGTTGCGTTACTTCGTGGAGATCGCCGAGTGCGGCAGTTTCAGCAGTGCAGCCGAGCGACTGTACGTCGCCCAGTCGGCCCTTAGCCGGCAGATCAAGGAGCTGGAGCAGCAACTGGGCACGCCGCTGTTCGAACGCACGGCGCGCCTGCCTCGCCTGACGCTGGCCGGTCAGGCCTTTCTTGAACGGGCGCGACGCTTGCTGGCTGACCTGGCACAGGCTGAGCGGGTTACCCATGACATTGGCCAAGGGTTGCAAGGCAGCTTGCGCCTGAACCATTCCAGCACCGTGCCGCTGACCGGCGGGCTTCTGGCTCGCCTGGGGAACTACCTGAAGCACAACCCAGGGGTTTCGCTGGAGATTGCGCAGCAGTCATCGGAGGCACAGCTGGAAGACATTGCTGCCGGACGGCTGGATATCGGCCTGTTGCGCTTGCCGGTGCTGCGCCAGCATGAAGGCGTGGTGCTGCATGAATTGTTCGACGAACCCTTGTTGCTGGCGGTCGCCGCTGGACACCCCTTGGCGGGTACTCAGCACGTGCAACTGGAGCAACTGAAGGAAGAACGCTTCATTTCCATCCCGCACCGGGATCGCGGTGGCTTGAGCTACCTGTCTGCCTCGTTGTGCATGGGGGCAGGATTCTTCCCGAAGGCGGCGCAGGTACTGTCGCGCAAGACCACGCAATTGCAGCTGATACAGGCGGGGTTTGGGGTGGCGTTGTTGCCAGCGTGCATGCGGCAGATCGCACCCGCTTCGGTCAGTTTCGTGGCGCTGCAAGGGGATTGCCAGAGCACAGTGGCGCTGGCCTGTCGCCGCGATGCGGGGCAGATAGCCAGGCAGTTCGTAACGGCCCTGCAGGGCTGAACCTTGTTCTTCGCCGGTGCACCCGCTCCAACAGGGCCCGGGACAGACAACCGGGGCCGATGTCATTTATGATGCCTGCCATGATCAAAGACCCTTTCGAACGACTCGGGCTGGACCGCGAGGTCCTTACCGTCAGCCAACTCAACGGCCGCGCCCGCGTGCTGCTGGAAGACGTTTTCCGCAGTGTGTGGGTGGAAGGCGAAATCTCCAATCTCGCCCGCCCGGCGTCCGGCCACATGTACTTCACCCTCAAGGACAGCGGCGCCCAGGTGCGTTGCGCGTTGTTCCGGCAGAACGCCACGCGGGTACGCCAGGCGCTGCGCGACGGCCTGGCGGTGCGGGTGCGTGGCAAGGTTTCGCTGTTCGAGGGGCGTGGCGACTACCAACTGATTCTCGACACCGTCGAGCCAGCCGGTGATGGCGCGCTGCGCCTGGCTTTCGAGGCCCTGAAGGAAAAGCTCGGTGCCGAGGGGCTGTTCAGCACCGAACGGAAGAAGCCGCTGCCGGCTCACCCGCAGCGCATCGGCATCATCACCTCGCCCACTGGCGCGGTGATCCGCGACATCATCAGCGTGTTCGGCCGCCGCGCGCCGCAGGTGGAGCTGAACCTGATCCCTACAGCGGTACAGGGCCGCGAAGCCATCGCGCAGATCGTACGCGCCATCCGCCTGGCCGACAGCCTCGGCTTCGATGCGCTGATCCTGGCGCGTGGTGGTGGTTCGCTGGAAGACCTGTGGTGTTTCAACGAGGAGGCCGTGGCGCGTGCCGTGGCCGCCTGCGTCACACCAATTGTCAGCGCCGTGGGCCATGAAACCGACGTGTCGATCAGCGACTTCGTGGCTGACGTGCGCGCGCCCACCCCGTCGGCTGCCGCCGAGCTGCTGGCCCCTGACAACAGCGGCCTTCGGCAACGCCTGGATGGCCTGCAACGGCGCCTGCTGCTGCGCATGCAGAACCGCCTGACCCACGACCGCCTGCGCCTGGAGTCACTCACCCGGCGCCTGCGTCACCCAGGCGAGCGTTTGCGCCAGCAGGCCCAACGCCTGGACGACCTGGACATGCGCCTGCGCCGCGCGTTCATGCTCAACCTCAACCAGCGCCGCGAACGCCTGGCACGCCTGGACGCCCGCCTGGCCGCGCAACATCCGGGGCGGAACCTGAAGCTGCTGAACCAGCGCCTGGACAGCCTGGCCGAGCGCCTGCCACGGGCCATGCGCGAGGTGCTCAAGGACCGTCGCCAGCGGTTCCAGGCCCAGCTACAGACACTGCAAGTGGTCAGTCCGCTGGCCACCCTGGCCCGCGGATACAGCATTTTGCTGGATGAACAAGGCCAGGCCATTCGCAGCGCCGAACAGACCCGCAACGGCCAACGCCTGACCGCCCGCCTGAACGAAGGCGAGCTGCTGGTGCGCGTCGAAGACAACCACCTGACCCCGGTCACCCTCTCACTACTGGACTGACACATGCCCCGCGTGCTCGCGCCCCTGCTTGCCCTTTCCCTGCTGCTGCTGTCCGGCGGAGCCCAGGCCAGCTACATCACCCGCACACTGAACAAACCGGTACCCGGCGGTGTGGCAGTCGTCGACCTGGGCCCCGCCACCAACGCACCCAGCGCCCGTTTCGACGGCAAGCCGGTGCTGGTGGTGAAGGAGCAGGACAACTGGCTGGCCATCGTCGGCATCCCGCTGACCCAGAAGCCCGGCACCGCAGTGCTGAACCAGGGCGGGCGCACCCTGCCTTTCAGCGTAGGCAGCAAGAAGTACCCTGAGCAGCGCATTACCCTGAAGAACACGCGCCAGGTCAACCCGAACCCGGCCGACCTCAAGCGCATCGAACGCGAGCTGGCCGAGCAGATCAAGGCCTACCGCAGCTTCAGCCCGAACCTGCCGAGCAACCTGATTCTCGACAAGCCGGTCAACGGCCCGCTGTCGAGCAAGTTCGGCGTGCGCCGCTTCTTCAATGGCGAAGAACGCAACCCGCATGCCGGGCTGGACTTTGCGGTGCCGGCAGGCACGCCGATCAAGACACCCGCCAATGGCAAAGTGATTCTGGTGGGGGATTATTTCTTCAACGGCCGCACGGTGTTCGTCGACCATGGGCAGGGCTTTATCAGCATGTTCTGCCACATGTCGAAGATCGATGTGCAGGTAGGGCAGCAACTGCGTCGTGGCGAGGTAGTCGGGCGCGTGGGCTCGACCGGGCGGGCTACCGGGCCGCACATGCACTGGAACGTCAGCCTGAACGATGCGCGGGTGGACCCGGCGATTTTCATTGGCGCGTTCCAGCCCTGAACGTTGCGCTGCCTGGGCCGGCCCATTCGCGGGTAAACCCGCTCCTACAAGGGGCCGCGTACCTGTAGGAGCGGGTTTACCCGCGAATGGGCCAGCACTGCTGGCATTAATTCGATTGTGTTGCGCCATCGAAAAATACCGCGCAAAAGCAACGAAGCACTCAGCCAAATAAAGCCATAAAATCTCGCTTTATGGCTTTTTTTAAGCATTCCTCTCAATTTTCCCCGAACGCTTGCCATCCCCCACCCCACTGGTTAAGTTTGAAGGCATGAAAACCTTCAGCACCCTCATCCTGCTCCGACAACATCGCAGCCTCTGCCTGGTCAGCGCCCGACTACCAGGCTGAATCGCGTCGCCTCGCCTCTTCATATCGTTATCGCTCGGCAGGCCCGATCTCGGCCGCACACAAAAGGATTGCTTCCATGACCATGCTCAAAGACCCTTCGAAGAAATACCGCGCTTTCCCGACCATCGACCTGCCTGACCGTACCTGGCCGTCGAAGACCATCACCCAGGCACCTATCTGGTGCAGCTCCGACCTGCGTGATGGCAACCAGTCGCTGATCGAGCCGATGGATTCTGAGAAGAAACTGCGCTTCTGGAAGACCTTGGTGCAGGTTGGCGTGAAGGAGATCGAAGCCTCGTTCCCGTCTGCCTCGCAAACCGATTTCGACTTCGTGCGCACCCTGATCGAGGATGGCCACATCCCGGATGACACCACCATCCAGGTGCTCACCCAGGCACGTGAAGACCTGATTGCCCGCACCTTCGAGTCGCTGCGCGGTGCGAAGAAGGCCATCGTCCACCTGTACAACGCCACCAGCCCGTCGTTCCGCCGCATCGTCTTCAATCAGGACAAGCAAGGCGTGAAGGACATCGCGGTGAACGCGGCCAAGCTGTTCGTCAAGTACGCCGCCCAGCAGCCGGAAACCCAGTGGACCTTCCAGTACTCGCCAGAAACCTTCAGCGCCACTGAAATGGAGTTCGCCAAGGAAGTCTGCGACGCGGTCATCGAGGTGTGGAACCCTACCCCTGAACACAAGAT
This sequence comes from Pseudomonas sp. zjy_15, assembly GCF_043101865.1. NCBI lineage: Bacteria > Pseudomonadati > Pseudomonadota > Gammaproteobacteria > Pseudomonadales > Pseudomonadaceae > Pseudomonas > Pseudomonas sp. zjy_15. The sequence goes on along the minus strand of NZ_JBICII010000070.1, from coordinate 132,048 downwards.
CATCCTCAACCTGCCGGCCACCGTGGAAGTGTCCACGCCAAATATCTACGCCGACCAGATCGAGTGGTTCTGCCGCAACATCAGCCGCCGCGACAGCGTGATCATCAGCCTGCACTGCCACAACGACCGTGGCACCGGTATCGCTGCCACCGAACTGGGCCTCATGGCCGGCGCCGACCGTGCCGAAGGCTGCCTGTTCGGCAACGGCGAGCGTACCGGTAACGTCGACCTGGTGACCTTGGCACTGAACCTCTACACCCAGGGCATCGACCCGTTGCTGGACTTCTCCGACATCGACGGCGTGCGCAAGGTGGTCGAAGAGTGCAACCAGTTGCCGGTACACCCACGTCACCCGTATGTGGGCGACCTGGTCCATACCGCGTTCTCCGGCTCGCACCAGGACGCCATCCGCAAGGGCTTCGCCAAGCAGCAGGATGGGGAACTGTGGGAGGTGCCTTACCTGCCAATCGACCCGGCCGACATCGGCCGCAGCTACGAAGCGGTAATCCGCGTCAACAGCCAGTCGGGCAAAGGCGGTATCACCTACCTGCTCGAGCAGGAATACGGCATCAGCCTGCCGCGTCGCATGCAGATCGAATTCAGCCAGGTGGTGCAGGGTGAGACCGACCGCCTGGGCCTGGAAATGACCGCTCAGCAGATCTACAGCCTGCTGCACAAGGAATACCTCCAGGCCAACGCGCCATACGCACTGGTCAGCCATCGCCTGCAGGAAGAAAACGGCCACAGCGCCGTGGAAGTGGAAGTTGCCGGTGAAGGCGAAACCACCCTGCACTGGCGCGGCAAGGGCAACGGCGCCCTGGAAGCACTGGTGGCCGGCCTGCCGGTTGCCGTAGAGATCATGGACTACAACGAGCACGCCATTGGCGCTGGCACCAATGCCAAGGCCGCGGCCTACATTGAACTGCGTGTAGCCGGTGGCCGTCCGGTGCATGGCGTGGGTATTGATGAGAACATCACCACGGCCAGCTTCAAGGCCCTGTTCAGCGCGCTGAACCGCTCGCTGAGCCAGCAGGAAGCCAAGGCGGCCTGAAGCCTGGAATGAGGGATGAGAAAGCCCGCATCGTTTGATGCGGGCTTTTTTTGTGGCCTGGACTGGCCTTTTCGCGGGTAAACCCGCTCCTACAACGGCCTGCGCCCAATCACCAATGTGTGTGTGTCCACCACCGATCAGGTGTAGGGGCGGGTTTACCCGCGAATACGGAGGCCACGGCAACGGTGAACGGCCAGGGATATTGGCCAGCAGGCCCGGCCCATTCGCGGGTAAGCCCGCTCCTACAACGGCCTGTGTCCACCCCCCGGTGCGTCCACCGCAGATCAGTGTGTAGGAGCGGGTTTACCCGCGAAACGGCCAGCACAACCAATGCAAATATCCCAGGCAAAAAAAGGGGCGCCGACCAAGCGCCCCATAAGCCGTAAAGCACACAACTGATTCAGTTGGCGTCCAGCAGTGCCATCGCCTCGGCACTGCACGCTTCGATCCGCGCCCAGTCACCGTTCTTGATCCAGCTGCTGTCGAGCATCCAGGTCCCCCCCACGCACATCACGTTTGGCAGTGCCATGTAGTTGCGCACGTTGGCCGGGTTTACACCGCCAGTGGGACAAAAGCGAATATCGCCGAATGGGCCACCAAAGGCCTTGATCGCCGCTACGCCGCCACTGATCTCCGCCGGGAACAACTTGAACCGGCGGTAACCCAGGGCATAGCCCATCATGATTTCGGACGGCGTACTGATGCCCGGCAACAGCGGGATTTCACTGTCCACCCCCGCCTCGAGAATGTCCTGGGTAATGCCTGGGGTAACGACGAACTGCGCGCCCGCAGCTTCAACCGCCGCGAACATGCTGCGGTCGAGCACAGTACCGGCACCGACACACAGCTCCGGGCGCTGCTCACGCAGCACCTGAATGGCCTTGAGGCCATGCTGTGAGCGCAGGGTCACTTCCAGGGTACGGATGCCGCCGGCGGCCAGGGCGTCAGCCAGCGGCAGGATGTCTTCCTCACGAGCAATGGTGATTACCGGCAGGATGCGCGCATTTTTGCAAATGGCGTCGATCCGCGCGGCTTTATCAGCCATCGAGAGCTTGGGCTGTGGGCGTTCAAGGGTGGTCATGACTGTGGATCCTTGGCTCATGGGCACCAGTAGATGTCCAGGGGGTCGTGAAGAAAAGCGCGAATCGGCATTTCAGTAAGGTCGTTGCCCGCCAGCGCGGCGCGCAGGGTAGCGAGTTTGCTCTGGCCTTGCACAGACAGCGCGATGAAGGCGGCACTGGCCAGCAGCGAACGGGTCATCGACAGGCGCTGGTGCGGCACGCTCGGCGCCAGCAACGGCAGGCAGCGGCGTGGGCCGGCCGGGTCCAGGCCTGCTTCCAGGTTGGGACTGGCGGGGAACAGCGAGGCGGTATGGCCATCGTCGCCCATGCCCAGCACCAGCACGTCGATCGGCGGTAGCTCGGCCAAGGCCTGGTCAGCTTTGAGCGCAGCTGCATCGAGGTTCTCCGCCTGCTGATACAGGCCAACGAAACGGGCCTTGGCCGCTGCGCCCTTCAACAGGTGGCGGACCAGCAGGCCGGCATTGCTGTCGGCGTGCTCTACCGGCACCCAGCGCTCATCAGCCAGGCTGACGATGACCTTGGACCAGTCCAGGTGCTCGCTGGCCAGCTTCTCCAGGAAAGGCACCGGGCTGCGACCGCCAGACAACACCACACAGGCCTGCCCCTTGGCGGCAATCGCGCCACGCAGGCGCTCAGCCACATCATGAGCCAAGGACACGGACAGTGCCTTGGCATCCGCCAGTTCATGAGCCTTCACGGCCGCTGGCAGTTTCAATTCAGATATCCCCATACCACGCCCTCCCATCGCGTGTGATCAGTGCAATCGAGCTCATCGGCCCCCAGGAGCCCGCCGCGTATGGCTTGGGCGCGTCGCCCGCATTACGCCAGCCGGCGATCAACTGGTCGCACCACTTCCAGGCATACTCGATTTCGTCCTTGCGCACGAACAGGTTCTGGTTGCCGCGCATCACTTCGAGCAACAGCCGCTCGTAGGCATCCGGAATTCTTGCACTGCGCCAGGCATCGGAAAAATTCAGCTGCAATGGGCCACTGCGCAGTTGCATGCCCTTGTCCAGGCCCTGCTCCTTGGTCATCACCCGTAAAGAAATGCCTTCGTCCGGTTGCAGGCGGATGATCAGCTTGTTACCGATCTGCAAACGCTGTTCCGGGGCGAAGATGTAGTGCGGCGTTTCCTTGAAGTGAATGACGATCTGCGACAGTTTTTGCGGCATGCGCTTGCCGGTTCGCAGGTAGAACGGCACGCCCGACCAGCGCCAGTTACGGATGTCGGCGCGCAGGGCGACGAAGGTTTCGGTGTCGCTCTGGGCGTTGGCGTTGTCTTCTTCCAGGTAACCAGGCACCGGCTTGCCTTCGCTGTAGCCGGCAATGTACTGGCCGCGCACCACACTGGTGCTCAGGCCGTCGCCGGTGATCGGTGCGAGGGCCTTTAGCACTTTCACCTTCTCGTCACGAATGGCATCGGCGGACAGTTCGCTGGGCGGGTCCATGGCGATCAGGCACAGCAACTGCAGCAGGTGGTTCTGGATCATGTCGCGCAGCTGGCCGGCCTTGTCGAAATAGCCCCAACGGCCCTCGATACCGACCTTTTCCGCCACGGTAATCTCCACATGGGAGATGGAATTCTGGTTCCACTGGGTTTCGAACAGGCTGTTGGCGAAGCGCAGGGCAATCAGGTTCTGCACCGTCTCTTTGCCCAGGTAGTGGTCGATGCGATAGACCCGGCTTTCAGGGAAGAACCGCGCCACGGCATCGTTGACCCGGCGCGACGACTCCAGGTCGTGGCCAATAGGTTTCTCGAGCACTACCCGGGTGCGCGCAGCCAGCCCGACCTTGTCGAGGTTTTCGCAAATGGCCCCATACACCGCCGCCGCCGTGGCGAAGTAGGCGATCAGCGGCAGCTCACCCGGCAGTTGCTCGGCAAGGGCCTGATAGCCCTCGGGCTGAAGGAAGTCCAGATGCTGGTAACTCAGGCGGGCGAGGAAGCGACCCAGCGCGGCAGGCTCGATATCTGCCTCGGGCACGTGCCGGCGCAGGTGGGCTTCGATGCTGTCCAGGTGCTCCTGCGCACTGCCGGCCTCGCGGGCCAGGGCCAGCAGGCGGGTGTCCGGGTGCAACAGGTTGGCCCGGTCGAGCTGGTAGAGCGCAGGAAACAGCTTGCGCAATGCCAGGTCGCCGAGGGCGCCAAACAGGGCAAAGGTGCAAGGTTCGACACTGATTGCAGCCATGATGTTGGTTCTTTCCTAAAGTTGGTCTAGGAATACCGCTTTCACACACGGTTTTCAAGGGATAATGTAGTAAAAACCACAACATTACACACTAGTGTTACAGACAAGTGGTACGCCAATCGCACCGACAGTACGATAGACGACCGTGCAAAAAGCCTGCTGATCCCACAGCCGGCTGTCTTCCCGACCCAAGGACACACCCATGGACCGCGTGCGAAACCTCCTGGAACAGATCCAGGGCCGCCTCGACGAGCTGAACAAGGCCGAACGCAAAGTCGCCGAAGTCATCCTGCTCAACCCGCAACAAGCCACCCGTTTCAGCATCGCTGCGCTGGCCCAGGCGGCCAAGGTCAGCGAACCGACCGTCAACCGCTTCTGCCGCTCGTTCGGCGTCAGCGGCTACCCCGAACTCAAGCTGCAACTGGCGCAGAGCCTGGCCAGTGGTGCCGCCTATGTCAGCCGCGCGGTGGAGGCCGACGATGACCCGGCCGCCTACACCCAGAAAATCTTCGCCAGCGCCATCGCCTCGCTTGACAGCGCCTGCCAGCAACTGGACCCGCAGCAGGTCAGCCGCGCCGTGGACATGATGATCCAGGCCCGGCAGATTCACTTCTTCGGCCTCGGAGCCTCGGCCCCGGTGGCCCTGGATGCACAGCACAAGTTCTTCCGCTTCAACCTGGCCGTGTCGGCCCACGCCGATGTACTGATGCAGCGCATGCTGGCCTCGGTCGCCCACACCGGCGATCTGTTCGTGATCATTTCCTACACCGGGCGCACCCGCGAACTGGTCGAAGTGGCGCGCGTGGCGCGTGAAAACGGCGCTTCGGTGCTGGGCCTGACCGCCGCAGGCTCGCCACTGGCCAATGCCTGCAGCCTGAGCCTGCACATCCCGCTGCCGGAAGATACCGACATCTACATGCCGATGACCTCGCGGATCATCCAGCTGACCGTGCTCGATGTGCTGGCCACCGGCATGACCCTGCGCCGCGGCGTGGACTTCCAGCCCCACCTGCGCAAGATCAAGGAAAGCCTCAACGCCAGCCGCTACCCGATCGAGGACGACGAACTCAATTGAGCCGGTGCGCCTGCAAACGCAGGTGCGCACGCTGCCCAGGCGCCAGGCTCAGGCCTTCGCCACTGCCGCTGGTCGCCTCGACGCAGACAAAACGCTGCGACTCGCGGCCAGTCACCCCCATCAGCGGGCGATTGCCAGGGTGCCAGACCACGGTGTCGTCGCTGTCACCGGTGTCGATGCACAGCTCGCGCTGCCAGGCCGGGTCCTGCAATTGCACCCGTGGCGTACCGGGGTAGACCTTCTGGCAGCCACCCTTGAGCTTCAGCGCGCCATCTTCACGGCAAGCCTGGCGGTTGAGGCGGTCGTAGCCTTCAATGTCTTCCAGCCCGGACAGCGCTATCTCGGACACATCACTGATGCGCCAGTACGCCAGCAGCGCATGGCTCAGCTGGCAGGGTTCGCTGTCCTGATGTTCGGTGCTCAGGCTCAGTTCCATACGGCTACCTAGCCGGGCATGCAAGTCGACCTGCCAGTCGCACAGGTCCAGCCGCCATTTCAGGGTCACGCCCTCCTCGTCCTCACGGCTGTCCACCAGTTTCCAGTCCAGCAGCCGCGCCCAGCCATGGTCCGGCCACAGGTCTTCGCTGGGATGGCAGCCATACCAGGGCCAGCACACCGGTACACCACCGCGGATCGCCCCCACCTGCGGCCACTGTTCGGCGCACCACAGCCACGGCCGTTCACCCGCCGGTTGAAAGTGCAGCAACTGCGCGCCCTGGCGGCTGAACACCGCCTGGCAACGGGGGTGATCGATGATCAGCACATCGCGCTGCTGGTAACGCTCCCATTCGAATGTCGGCCGTGGCCGCTGCGAGGAAAAGAAGCGATGGAGCGGATGTTCGGGCATGGTTCAGAGCTCTTGTTGTTCGAGATAGCGCTGTCTCGGCCTATCCCCGACACCCACTGCAGACCAGTGGGTGCCGAGAACCGAAAATGGATTGGCGTAAATTTACAACAAGTGCCCTCAGAATGACGACTGAATCTTCAAGCCAGCGACCAGCGCGTTATCCACCTCGTCCACCCCGCCAGGGCTCTTGATGTACTGCAGGTTAGGCCGCACGGTCAGCCAGTTGGTAACGTGGAAGCCGTAGTAGAGCTCTGCGTTGTACTCGGTGCGCTGCAGCGGCACGAAACCAGGGTTGTCGTAATCGTTGATGCCGCTCTGGCCGTTGAGCAACTCGGCGCGCTTCTTCACGTCGTCATTCACATGAATACGCGCAACACCGAAGCCGATGTCATCTTTGGGCCGAGCGTCGAAAGCGCCTTTGTAGACCAACCCCACCTGCTGGTAGTTGTCGACCACGTTGGTGGCCTTGTCGTGCACGGTAAAGTTGGCGAACAGGCTGAGGCCACGGTTGACGTCGCCGCCGTGGGCGGTGACCTGCTGTTGCGCCACCACCCACCATCCGTGCTTGCTGGAGTGCGACTTGAAGGCTTCACCTGTCAGCGCCTGCGGGTTGCCGTTGACGTCGTCGAACACATCGTCAGCCTTGGCCGTGCTGTAGTAGTAACCCAGGCGGTACTCGCCCGGCAGGCCATTGACCTTGGGCGACCACACCGCTTCCACCGGCAAGATCGCACCCTTGGTACCACTGCCGCTGAGCTTGAAGCCGTTGCCGGTTTCCAGGTTGGAAGGGTTCTGCTCGAAGGCCCCGACCTGTACGAAGAACTCCGGGGTGATGTTGTACTTCACCCGCAGCGCCCACTGGCTGACCGGCCAGTTGTACCAGATGCCGCCCACCCAGTTGCCCACCTGCGAGCCGCAGAAGGCCAGGTTCTGGAAGTCGCAAGGGAAGCTGTTGAAGTCCTCGCCCTCGCCAAAGCGGCCAAATTTCACGTCCAGTGCGCCGTCGAAGTACTTCTGCTTGATCCACATCTGGGTCAGGCGCCAGGTCTGGCCACGGCCCCACACTTCCTGCACCGAGCTGAACTGCCCGGCGCGCGGGTCGCTGATGCGGTCGTTGGACAGGTTGCGACCGCTTCGCTCGGTGATTGCCAGCTTGAACTCGGCATCATGCCAGCCCAGTATCTTCTGCAAGTCCAGATGCGCGCCGAGGGCGAACTGGTCGCTGTAGCGTGCGGTCTTGTCGTCGTTGTAGCCGCCATGCAGGTTGCCAGCCACCTCGCCCACATAATCGAGGGTGAAGTCATAGCCCTTATCCAGCAGCTCGGTCCGGGTGCCGCCCCAGTCGCCGGTCATCCATTTTGATTCGCTGGAAAAAGCCTCGGCAGCCTGTGTACCGCTGCTGCCTACAAGTGCAAGCAAGGCCAACGATCCCAGTGTCTTGATGCGTTTGCGCTGTTCCATCCCTTTGCGTCCTCTTTTTTCTTATTGATGGTGTAGACGAGTCAACGGCCTTTGAAGTGAGCCACGTTGTCCTTTGCAGTTGCGCCAGTGCTGGCCAGATGCAGGCGCTCGCCATTGTCGGCGTCGAACAGCAGCACCCGGGCCGGGTCGAATTGCAGGTTGAGGGTGTCACCCACCCGGCACACCACATCCGGTGCAAGGCGGCAGCACACTTTTGTCTGGTTGAGCGTGACGAACACCAGCAGGTCCGGCCCGGTGGGCTCTGTGACCTGCACCTCGGCGCGGATACCCGGCAAACCATTGCCGTCAGCAGCGCCCAGGGCGATCTGCTCAGGGCGGATGCCGAGGATGATCTCGCGCCCCTCCAGCTCGTCAGCAGCCAGCCCCAAAGGCAGCTCGCAGCGCGCCTGGCCGCTGTCGAGCAGCGCCAGCAAGCGGCCATCGTGCCTGGCCAGACGCACCGGAATGAAGTTCATCGGCGGCGAACCGATGAAGCTGGCCACGAACTGGTTGGCCGGGTCGTTGTAGATCTGCTGCGGGGTGCCGAACTGCTGGATGATGCCGTCCTTCATCACCGCCACCTTGTCGCCCAGGGTCATGGCCTCGATCTGGTCATGGGTGACGTACACCGTCGTGGTCTTCAGGCGCTGGTGCATCAACTTCATTTCGGTGCGCATTTCGACCCGCAGCTTGGCGTCGAGGTTGGACAGGGGTTCATCGAACAGGTAGATCTTGGGTCGCCGCGCCAGTGCCCGGCCCATGGCCACGCGCTGCTGTTGGCCGCCGGACAGCTGCGCCGGCTTGCGCGCCAGCAAGTGTTCGATCTGCAGCAACTTGGCCACCCGCGCCACTTCCTCGTCGATGGCGGCCTGGGGCAGCTTGCGGATCTTCAGGCCGAACTCGATGTTCTCGCGCACACTCATGGTGGGGTACAGCGCATAGGACTGGAACACCATGGCGATATCGCGGTCCTTGGGGCTCATGCCACTGACGTCCTGCTCGTCGATGAGGATCGCCCCGCCGGTGATCTGCTCCAGGCCGGCGATACAGTTCATCAGGGTCGACTTGCCGCAGCCCGACGGCCCCACCAGGATCAGGAACTCGCCATCCTTGATCGACAGCTGAATGTCCTTGAGGGTGTCCGGCAGGCCGCTGCCGTAGGTTTTGTTCACATTGCGAAGTTCGAGCGTTGCCATGGCTTACCCCTTGACCGCGCCGGCCGTCAGCCCGCGCACGAAATATTTGCCTGCCACCACATAGACCAGCAGGGTTGGCAGGCCAGCGATCATCGCTGCCGCCATGTCGACGTTGTATTCCTTGGCCCCGGTGCTGGTATTGACCAGATTGTTCAGGGCTACGGTGATCGGTTGCGAATCGCCGCTGGAGAACACCACGCCGAACAGGAAGTCGTTCCAGATCTGGGTGAACTGCCAGATCAGGCAGACCATGATGATCGGCGTGGACATCGGCAGGATGATGCGGCGGAAGATGGTGAAGAACCCGGCACCGTCCAACCGTGCGGCTTTGACCAGCGCGTCGGGGATACTCACGTAGAAGTTGCGGAAGAACAGCGTGGTGAAGGCCAGGCCGTAGACCACATGCACCAGCACCAGGCCGCTGGTGGTGCTGGCCAGGCCAAGCTTGCCGAGGGTGAACGAGGCCGGCAGCAGCACGGTCTGGAACGGCAGGAAGCAGCCGAACAGCAGCAGGCCGAAGAACAGTTGCGAACCCCGAAAGCGCCACATCGACAGCACATAGCCGTTCAGTGCACCAATAGCGGTGGAGATCAACACCGCTGGCACGGTGATCATGATCGAGTTCCAGAAGTAACCGCTGACCGCTGCCCAGGCCTTGGCCCAGCCTATGCCGGTAATCACCGCAGGCCAGCTCAGCAGGTTGCCGGTGCTGATGTCTTCGGGGGTCTTGAAGCTGGTCAGCAGCATCACCACCAGCGGCACCAGATACAGCAGCACGGCGATCAGCAACACGGCATGGATGGCCATACGGCTGAGGCTGAGCACCGGCTTGTCGACAGGACTATGCATGGCGTTTGCTCCGCAGCTCCGAGTACAGGTAAGGCACGAGGATCGCCAGGATCGCCCCGAGCATGAGGATGGCGCTGGCCGAGCCTATGCCCATCTGGCCGCGGCTGAAGGTGAACGAATACATGAACATTGCAGGCAGGTCGGACGAGTAACCCGGGCCGCCGGCCGTCATTGCCGCCACCAGGTCGAAGCTCTTGATGGCAATGTGCGAAAGGATCATCAGCGCGCTGAAGAACACTGGGCGCAGGCTGGGCAGCACTACAGTCCAGTAGATGCGCGGCAAGCTGGCACCGTCGATCTGTGCGGCGCGGATGATCGATTGGTCAACGCCGCGCAGGCCGGCGAGGAACATCGCCATGATAAAGCCCGAGGCCTGCCACACGGCGGCGATCACCAGGCAGTACACGACCCGGTCAGGGTCGATCAGCCAGTCCAGGCGAAAACCCTCCCAGCCCCAGTCACGCAACAGCTTGTCCAGGCCCATGCCGGGGTTGAGCAGCCATTTCCACGCAGTGCCGGTGACGATCATCGACAACGCCATGGGGTACAGGTAAATGGTGCGAATGAAGCCCTCACGGCGGATGCGCTGGTCCAGCAGCACCGCCAGCAACACACCGATGGCCAGGCTGATGGCAATGAACAGGCCGCCGAACAGAAGCAGGTTCTTGCTCGCCACCCACCAGCGGTCGTTGTCGAACAGACGGGCGTATTGCGCAAGGCCCGCCCACTTGTAGGTGGGCAGAAAGGTCGAGGTGGTGAAGGACAGCACGAAGGTCCAGAGGATGTAGCCGTAGAAGCCCACCAGGACGATGAACATGCTGGGTGCCAGCACCAGCTTGGGCAGCCAGCGCTGAAGCGCGTCCAGGGGGGAGGCCCGCAGTTGGGCTGTGGTTGTGCTCATGTATTGAATCCCGAGGTAGTGGCGGTGCTACGCACCGCTTCGCGGGCAAGCCCGCTCCCACAGGTCCGGCGTCATGACCAGGAACTGTGGTGAGCAGGGCCCATGTGGGAGCGGGCGTGCCCGCGAACAGCCGTTACTGGGCAGCCTTGATCGCCGCCGCCAGCTTCTTCGCCGCATCGGCCGGGTCGGCCTTGGGGTCGTTGATGTAGTTGGTCACCACATCGAAGAACGCGCCCTGCACGGCCAGCGTGGTGGCCATGTTGTGCGCCATGCTCGGTTGCAGGCCGCCAGTTTTGGCGTCGGCCAGGAAGTCCTTGGCAGAGGTTTGAGCACAGGCATCGAAACCATACTTGCCCATGTCGGCAAGCATGTCGTTGCGTACCGGGATCGAGCCCTTGTTGATGCTGAAGACCTTCTGGAAATCCTCACCCAGCACCTTGCGGGCGATGTCCTGCTGGCCAGCAGAGGTGCCAGCGTTGTTCTGCTTGAACACCACCAGCGAGTCGATGTTGTACAGGAAAGCCTTGTCGGTGCCGGGGAACGGCACGCACTGGTAATCCTTGCCGGCGGTTTTCTTCGCCAGGGTCCATTCGCTCTTGGCCCAGTCGCCCATGATCTGCATGCCGGCCTTGCCGTTGATGACCTTGGCGGCTTCCAGATTCCAGTCCTGGCCCTTGCCGTCCGGGTCCATGTAGGTGGCGACCTTCTTCAGCTCGGTCAACGCCTTGACCATGTCCGGGCCGGTCAGGGCCGTGTTGTCGAGGTCGACCAAGGCCTTCTTGTAGCCATCGACGCCCATCACCGACAGCACCACGCTTTCGAACACGGTGCTGTCCTGCCAGGGTTGGCCACCATGGGCGAGCGGGATGAAACCGGCAGCCTTGAGCTTGTCGGCGGCGGCGTAGAATTCGTCGAGGGTGGCGGGCGCCTTGTCGATGCCGGCCTTCTTGAACACTTCGGGGTTGATCCACAGCCAGTTGATGCGGTGGATGTTCACCGGTACGGCAACGTAGTCACCGTCGTACTTCACGGTGTCGGCCACTTTCTTGTCGAGCAGCGAGTCCCACTTTTCGTCCTTGGCCACATCCTTGAGCACATCGGTGTCGAGCAAGCCGGTGGCCGCCCAGTCCTGGATGTCGGGACCTTTGATCTGCGCGACACCGGGCGGGTTGCCTGCGACGGCGCGGCTCTTCAGCACGGTCATGGCCGTGGCACCACCGCCACCGGCGACGGCGCCGTCCTTCCAGATGAAGCCGTCTTTTTCGACCTGGGCCTTGAGCACATCGACCGCCGCTTTTTCACCACCGGAGGTCCACCAGTGCACCACTTCGACGCTGCCTTTGGCGTCAGCAGCCTGGGCACCCAGGGGGATCAAGGAGGCAAAGGAAATTGCGGCAGCGAAACGGAGCGTGGAATTCATCGAGGCACCTTTCTTGTTGTTATGCCGTGCAAGTCGATCGCTTGCGTTGCATGAAGTCTAAACAGCGCGCTCGCCTCGTCAGGTAACGAAGCGATGCGTGAATGTCATCGTTTGGTTACATTGCCGCCCAGGTTACTGGCCAGACTGGGTGCCAGGGGCAAACCTGGCAACAACAGCGCCTGGTAGGCGTGATAGAGGTCGGGCTTGCCCGGCCAGAGGGTACCGGCCGGCTGGTTGTGCGCATCGAGTTCGTGGTGCCAGCTGCCGCGAATGGGGTCAATGAAATGATTGGCGATAAAGCCCCAGCAGCAGCGGTACCACTGTTCGTAATGCGCCTCGCCGGTGCGTTGCAACAGGGCTGCCGCAGCGGCGCAGGCCTCGGCGTGCACCCAGTGCAGTCGTGCATGCACCACCGGGCGATCAGCCCAGTCCAGGGTGTAGACGAAACCCGGTTCGCCATCGACGTTCCAAGCCTGTTGGCAGGCTGTGTCGAACAATGCGCGGGCACTGTCCGGCAACCATTGCGGGGCGCACAAGCCGGCCCGTTCAAGGCTGGCTTCCAGGTGCAGCAGCAACCGCGCCCACTCCAGGGCATGCCCGGGTGTAGTGCCATAAGGCCGGAAGGGGTCGGCGGGGTGTTCGAGGTTGTAATCCGGCAGCGGTTGCCAATGGGCATCGAAATGTTCGATCACCCGATAACCGTTGGCGGCAGCATGGCCATGGATGATGCGTTCGGCAACTCGCAGGGCGCGTTGCAGCCACAGGCCGTTGCCGGTGGCATCTGCCAAGGCCAGAAAGGCCTCGGTCGCGTGCATGTTGCTGTTGGCGCCCCGGTACGGCTCGGGGAGCTGCCAGGCGTGGGAGAAGGCTTCCCGCAGGGCACCTTCTTCTTCGCTCCAGAAATGCGCTTCGATCACCTGGATTGCGTCTGCCAATAGCGTATTGGCGTCGACAACGCCGGCCACCACCGCCGAGCTGGCGGCCAGCGCGACGAAGGCATGCAGGTACGCCGCCTTGCCGCTATCGTCGTGGCCGCCAGGGTGGGCGAACCAACCGCCGTGGGTGGCATCCTGCATGGCACCGCGCAGTGCTGCCACACCGTGCTCGGCATAGGCCAGGCTGCCAGGAATGCCCTGCAGGTGGGCCAAGGCGAAGCAATGGGTCATGCGGGCGGTGTTCATGGTTTCGGCACGGGCACCAAGGGCGAGTTGCCCGTTGGCATCCAGATTGCCGAAACCGTCGGGTAGTTTCGCGGCCTTGGCAAAGGCCAGCAGGCGCTGTGCTTCGGCCAAGCGCCAGGCGTTGTGGGCCGGGGCATTGAGCCAGCTGTCAGCGGACAGGTTGAGGGAGGTCATGGGCCAGCTTGATCCTTGCCAGTCATTTGCGAATTCTAGCCAGAGGGGTCATGGCGGATGTCACGAAGGACGGCGGGATTGTCACCGGGCGGTGACATTTCGCCTGCCTGTATTGGCCTCTTCGCGGGCGCCCGCTCCCACAAAGACCGCACAGCCTTCCAAGTTTACGCTGTACCTGTGGGAGCGGGCTTGCCCGCGAAGAGGCCCGCACAGCCCCCCAAAAACTCAATCCATACCCCGCGGCAGATAGAGGGTCACCCGCAGCCCACCCTCGCGCAGATTCAGTAAGCTCACCTCGCCCCCATGGCTATGGGCGATGTTGCGCGCAATGCCCAACCCCAGCCCATACCCCTGCTGCTGCCCGGCCAGACGGAAATGCGGCTCGAACACCTGTTCCAGCTGCTGCTGCGGCACCCCGGGCCCCTGGTCATCCACCTGCAGCACAAAGCCTTCTGCCCCGTCGATGATGCGCAGCCGCGCCCGTTCGCCGTACTTGATGGCGTTGTCGATCAGGTTGCCGATGCAGCGACGCAATGCCAGCGGCTTGCCCGGGTAAGGCGCCAGCGCCTGGCCCTCGACGGTGATGCGACCATCGCCCAGGTAAGGCTCGGCCAGAATCTCCAGCACCTGGTTGAGGTCGACCGGCTCGATGTTTTCGTGGATGTCGGTGTCCTTTACGCACTGCAAGGCGCCTTTGACCAGCAACTCCAGCTCGTCCAGGTCCTGGCTGAACTTGGCCTGCAGGCGCTCGTCCTCCAGCAGTTCGACACGCAGGCGCAAGCGGGTGATTGGCGTGCGCAGGTCGTGGGAAATGGCGCTGAACAACTGGCTGCGTTCGGTCAGGTAGCGGCTGATTCGCTCACGCATGCTGTTGAACGCCCGGCTAACCTCGACCACTTCACTGCCACCCGCTTCAGCCAACGGCGCCACATCGGCGCCCAGCGACATTTCCCGCGCGGCCCGCGCCAGCCGTTTGAGCGGCCAGCTTTGCCAATGCACCAGCAAGCCGATGAACAGCAGCAGCAAGGTTGTGGTGAGCACGATGAAACCGATCTGCTGCCGTGGCAGGCGTTCGGCCTCCAGGCTGGTATAGGGTTCGGGCAGCAGCGAGGCGATGTACAACCACTCACCCTCACCCAAGCGGATCTGCGTCACCAATACCGGCGGGTTGAGTGGCTCCAGGGTCAGCGAGTAATGCGCCCAGGAGCGGGGCAGCTCGTCGAGCTTCAGGCCACTGTTGAAGATACGCAGGTCGTCGGGGGCGACGAACGCCACGGAAACTTCCATCTGCGAACCCAGGCGCTCGTGCAGCACCTGCTGGAACACATCGATCACTGCCTGCTTGCGTGGGGTGACAGGCAGTACCGGCATGTCCAGCGGCCTGGCATTGAGTGACACGAAAAAACGTGTGCCACCCATGCTGCGCAACTGGTCGAGCACCATGGGCCGATAGGCGACCGGCAGCGAGCGGAAGTAACTGACACTCGCGCTCATCGAATGGGCCAGGCTGCTGGCGCTGGCACGCAGGCCCTGCAACTGGCTGGCACGCAACTGGGCAACCCAGATGATGCTCGACAAGCCCTGGGCCAGCAGCACCACCATCAGGGTCAGCAGCAGCATGCGCCCCAGCAAGGAGCGTGGCAGCAGGCGCCAGCGCCGCTCAGGGAGCACTGCAGACATGCGCCGCCAACAAGTAGCCACTGCCACGCACCGTACGGATCAGCCGAGGGGGCTTGTCGGTATCGCGCAGGCGCTGGCGCAGACGGCTGACGGCCATGTCGACGATACGGTCCAGCGGCATCGGTTCGCGGCCACGGGTGGCGTTGCCGATGGTGTCGCGGTCGAGAATCTGCTGCGGATGGTCGAGGAACAGCTTGAGCAGGGCGAAGTCGGCACCGGAAAGAATCACCTCTTCACCGTCGTGGTGGAACAGGCGGTGGCTGACCGTGTCCAGGCGCCAATCGTCGAAGGCGAGCACCGCACTGCCCGGCGCGGCGTGGCCGAATTCAGCGCGGCGCAGCAGGGCCTTGATTCGTGCTTGCAGTTCGCGGGGGCTGAACGGCTTGCCCAGATAATCGTCAGCGCCCAGTTCCAGTCCGATGACCCGGTCGGCCTCGTCGGAGCTGGCGGTGAGCATGATGATAGGTACGCGCGCCTGGCGTGGGTGCTGGCGTACCCAGCGACACAAGCTGAAGCCATCTTCGTCGGGCAACATGACATCAAGAATGACCAGGTCGCAGGGCGTGGTTTCCAGCGCACGGCGAAAGCCCTTGCCGTCAGCCTCGGCATGCACCTGGAAGCCGGAGCGGCTCAGGTAGGTTTGCAGCAGTTCACGGATTTCCTGGTCGTCGTCGACCATCAGGATCGATTTGCCGGCAGTGCTCAAGGTGGTCCTTCCTCTTGTTGATTGCAGGTCTTTTTGCCTGCTGTCGGGTGTTGCCATCGGGGCCGCCAAGTGACCCCATCAGTGATCCAACGCCTGCTGCAACGCTACCCCGGCCCCCTCCAACCCGGAAAACTCCGCCGTCACCAGCCACACCGGCACCCCGGTAAAATAGCCACTCATACACCCCTTGTCGGCAAAACTCGCAGCAAACCCGCTACGCAGGAACAGCTCGGCAAAGCGCGGAATCACACCTCCAACAATATAGACCCCGCCTCGCGCGCCCAGCGTCAGCACATTGTTACCAGCCACTCGCCCAAGGAAACGACAGAACTGCTCGACCACCGCCAGCGCCCGTGGCTCACCGCCCAGTGCCGCATCGGTGATATGCGCCGGGGTCTTGTGCCTGGGCGTGTCACCGTCCAGCGCACAGATCGCCTGGTACAGCCGCACCAGGCCACCACCACTGAGCACGGCCTCGGCGCTGACATGACCGATCTGACTGTGGATCTGCTGGTGGATTGCCGCTTCGCGAGCATTGCCCACCGGCAGGTCAACATGCCCGCCTTCACCCGGCAGGGCCTTCCAGCGCTGTTCGCCCAGACGCAGCAACGAGCCCACCCCCAGGCCAGTACCTGGGCCGATCACCAGTGCCGGCCTCGAGGGGTCGGCCTGGCCGGGGCACACCTCGCGGAACTCCCCTTCGCGCAGACGGGTCATGCCCAGCGCCATCGCGGTGAAATCATTGATCAGCAACAGTCGCTCGACCTGCAAGGTCTTGCAAAATGCCGTGCGGCTCAGGCGCCAGTGGTTGTTGGTGAAGCGGAATTCATCGCCATCGACCGGGCCGGCCACCGCCAGGCACACCGCCGCCAGGCCACCACGGGCGATACCTTGGCTTTCCAGGTAGGCCTCGATGGCCTGCTCGGGGTTGGTGTAGTCCGCGGTGGCGAAAACATTTACTTCATGCAGCTGGTTGTCACGCCACAACGCAAAACGGGCATTGGTGCCGCCAATATCACCAACCAGCAGGTGCTTCATTTGAGGTGCTCCAGGGCCGAGGTAAAGGCACTGGCGCCCTGCTCTGCCGGGCTGAACGCCATGCGCATGAAGCCGAACAGCTCGCGCCCACACCCCAGGTCGTTGCCCTGGGGCGCAGGCGGCAGCTCACGGCTGGCCAGTTCTTCAGCCGACACCATGATCCGCAACGTGCCTTCGACACCGTCGACTCGCACAATATCACCATCGCGCACCCGCGCCAGCGGGCCGCCGTCGTAAGCCTCCGGGCAAACGTGAATGGCCGCGGGGATCTTGCCCGAGGCACCGGACATGCGCCCGTCGGTAACCAGCGCAACCTTGAAGCCACGGTCCTGCAGCACACCGAGGAACGGGGTGAGCTTGTGCAGTTCCGGCATGCCATTGCAACGCGGGCCCTGGAAGCGCACCACCGCGACAAAGTCGCGCTCCAGCTCGCCGGCCTTGAACGCGTCGGCCAGCGACTGCTGGTCCTGGAACACCCGCGCCGGAGCCTCGACCACCTGGTGCTCGGGGGCGACGGCAGACACTTTCATCACGCCACGGCCCAGGTTGCCTTCCATCACCCGCAGGCCGCCCTCGGCCGAGAATGGCCGCGACACCGGGCGCAGGATGCTTTCGTCCAGGCTCTGTTGCGGCCCTTCGCGCCACACCAGCTTGCCATCGTCGAGGAAGGGTTCCTGGGTGTAGCGGCGCAGGCCATGGCCGGCTACGGTGTTGACATCTTCGTGCAGCAGGCCGGCGTCGAGCAGTTCACGAATCAGGAAGGCCATGCCGCCGGCAGCCTGGAAGTGGTTGATGTCGGCCTTGCCGTTGGGGTACACGTGCGACAGGGTCGGCACCACTTCGGAAAGGTCGGCCATGTCCTGCCAGGTCAGCTGGATACCCGCAGCCTGGGCGATCGCCGGGATGTGCAGGGTGTGGTTGGTCGAGCCGCCGGTAGCGTGCAGCGCGACGATGGAGTTGACCAGCGCCTTCTCGTCGACGATTTCGCCCAGCGGCATGAAGCTGCCGCTGGCCTTGGTCATGCGCGTCACCTGCTGCGCAGCCTCGGCGGTGAGTGCGTCACGCAGCGGCGTGTACGGGTTGACGAACGAGGCGCCCGGCAGGTGCAGCCCCATCACTTCCATCACCAACTGGTTGGTGTTGGCGGTGCCGTAGAAGGTGCAGGTGCCGGGGCTGTGGTAAGAATTCATTTCGGACTCCAACAGCTCTTCGCGGCTGGCCTTGCCTTCGGCATAGCGCTGGCGCACATCGGCCTTCTGCTTGTTGGAGATGCCGGAAACCATCGGCCCGCCCGGGACGAAGATGGTCGGCAGATGGCCGAAGCGCAGCGCGCCCATCATCAGGCCGGGGACGATCTTGTCGCAGATGCCCAGCATCAGTGCTGCGTCGAACATGTTGTGCGACAGCGCTACCGCCGTGGACATCGCGATCACTTCACGGCTGGCGATAGCCAGCTCCATACCCGGCTCGCCCTGGGTCACACCGTCGCACATGGCCGGCACGCCACCGGCAAACTGGCCGACCGAACCGACCTCGCGTAGGGCCTGCTTGATCTGCTCGGGAAAATGCAGGTACGGCTGGTGGGCAGACAACATGTCGTTGTAAGCCGAGACGATGGCCACGTTGGCCGCGTTCATCAGGCGCAGAGTCTGCTTGTCTTCGCTGCCGCAACCGGCCACGCCGTGGGCGAAGTTGGCGCACTGCAGGCTGGCACGCATGGGGCCTTCACTGGCCGCGCCACGAATCAGCTGCAGGTAACGTTCGCGGGTGGCTCGGCTGCGTTCGACCAGCCGCTGGGTGACCTCAAGGATGCGCGGATGCATGTACTGGACTCCAGGCTAATTGTAAGGGCGGTTTACCGGGCATTTCCCCTCCAAACGATTGCGGCCTAGGCTCATGGTTAGGAGCCCGCTGCATCGGTGGAGGCACGACGCCCAACCACTCGTTGTATATTTAAACAAAATACTGCCACTAAAAAGGCTTGTTTTCTATCAGCCAGTGAATAATCTTGTAATTCCAACAACAAAACCGTTTCAGTGAAGCTCCTTTGTGCCACAGGTTTCACTCGGACTGCCAGAGGTACTGCCATGACCCTTCGCATCGCCATCAATGGATTCGGCCGAATCGGGCGCAACGTCCTGCGCGCACTGTATACCCAAGGCTACCGCCAGGACCTGCAGGTCGTCGCCATCAACGACCTGGGCGACAGCACCATGAATGCCCACCTGCTCAAGTACGACAGTGTCCACGGCACCTTTGACGCAACCGTCGAGGCCGACCACGAAAGCCTGACGGTCAACGGTGACCGCATCGCGGTCAGCGCCATTCGCAATCCGGCCGAACTGCCCTGGAAGGCCGAGGCGATCGACGTGGTGTTCGAATGCACCGGGCTGTTCACCGACCGCGCCAAAGCCGCTGCGCACCTGGCCGCCGGGGCGGGCAAGGTGATTGTCTCGGCGCCGGCCAAGGGCGCCGATGCCACCGTGGTGTACGGGGTCAACCACGACATCCTGCGCGCCTCGCACCAGGTCATTTCCAATGCCTCCTGCACCACCAACTGCCTGGCGCCGATCGCCCAGGTGCTGCACCGGGAGTTCGGCATCGAGCAAGGCCTGATGACCACCATCCACGCCTACACCAACGACCAGGTGCTGACTGACGTGTACCACAGCGACCCGTACCGCGCGCGTTCAGCCACCCAGTCGATGATCCCGAGCAAGACCGGTGCCGCCGAGGCCGTGGGCCTGGTGCTGCCGGAGCTGGCCGGCAAGCTGACCGGCATGGCGGTGCGGGTGCCCGTCATCAACGTGTCGCTGGTGGACCTCACCGTCAACCTCAAGCGCGAAGCCACGGCGGAGCAGGTCAACCAGCTGTTCCTCGAGGCCAGCAAACATTCCAAGGTATTGGGCTATAACGCCCTGCCATTGGTTTCCTGCGATTTCAACCACAACCCGCTGTCGTCGATCTTCGATGCCAACCATACCCGGGCCAACGGACGGATGCTCAAGGTGCTGGCCTGGTATGACAACGAGTGGGGGTTCAGCAACCGCATGCTGGATAACTGCCTGGCGCTGCACCGGGCTGGCTGACGCGACCTGTGTGGGAGCGGCCTTGCGTCGCGATAGGGCTACAAAGCAGCCCCGGGATTTGAGCGTTGATGCGGATATCTCTGGGACCGCTTTGCGGTCCTTTCGCGACGCAAGGCCGCTCCCACAAAAAAGCGCGCTACATCCAGAGACTACAATCTTTACCTTTTCCTAACACTTCCACACTTGACCTCCGACACAGATGATAAGCATTATCATTAACCTTTCGTCGGCCAGGTCCCCCCGTGAGTCAGTCCCGGTTCAACTCCGTCTTCCTCGTGCAGCGCCTAACCCTGCTGCGTACCCTGCAGCGCATGGTCGGTAATCCCAGCACGGCCGAAGACCTGCTGCAGGAAACCTACCTGCGGGTGTCCCGCGCGCTGGGCGAGCGGCCCATCGAGCATATCGAGCCGTTCGTGTTTCAGACCGCGCGCAACCTGGCACTGGACCACCTGCGCGCACGCCGGGTGCAGGCACGCATGCTGGTCGACGACGTGCCCGACGAAGTGCTGCACAGTGTCGCCGCGCCCGCCACCAGCAGTGAGGATGCCGCCCACGCCGAGCAGTTGCTCAAGCACCTCAGCGTCAGCCTCAATCAACTGAGCGAACGCCAACAGCGCATTTTCATCCTCAGCCGCCTGCATGGCGCCACCTATCTGGAAATCGCCGAACAACTGAGTGTTTCGCCCAGCACGGTACAAAAGGAACTGAAACTGATCATGGCAATCTGCATGGGTGTTGCCGACCGACTCAAGTAAGCTGAGCGCAGGCGAACGGCGACGCAAAGCCCTTGCCACACCCCGTCTTAGCCTTGATCATTCGCAAAAAACCATTCAAGGATTCACCGTGACCGACCGCCCTGCCCCTCGCCCGTCACCTGCCCGGCTTAGCGCCCGAGCTCGTGCCATGGATGAGGCGCTGGACTGGCTGGTGCGCCTGCAATGCGCAGATGCCGCAGACACCCAGGCCTTTGAAGCCTGGCTGAGCGCCGCGCCAGAAAACGCCGAGGCCTATGTCGAAGCCGAGGCGCTGTGGAACGGTACCCCGTTGCATCAGGTGGCCACACAGATGCACCAGCAGCAACGCCGCTCATGGCGCGGGCGCCTGCGCAGCCACTGGAAACCCCTGGCCACCGCAGCGCTGCTGGTGGTCGGGCTGTTCACCGTCGGTAACCTGCCCATGCGCCTGCAAGCGGACCACCTGACCGTGGTCGGCGAGCGCCAGCGCCTGCAACTGGAAGACGGCGCAAAAGTGCTGCTCAACACCAATTCGGCATTTGCCAGCGAACGCCAGGACGGCCGCCAGGTCGCCCGCCTGCTGCAGGGCGAGGCTTATTTTCAGGTTCCCGACGGCGCGCATCTGCCGCTGGAAGTGAAAGCCGGGCCTTTGCGCGCACAGGTGCGCGACACCGACTTTGCCGTGCGCTACCTTGACGGCGAGGCCCAGGTGCGGGTGCAACGCGGCGATGTCGACCTGCAGGGGGAGCGCGACCAGCGCATCCGCCTGAGTGCCGGCGACAGCATCAGCGTCGGCCCCCAGGGCTTTGGCCAACGCCAGCGCCCCGACATGCACAAGGACCTGGCCTGGATCGACGGCCGCCTGGTGTTCGAGAACTGCCCGTTGAGCCAGGTCCTGGCCGAAGTACAGCGGTACTACCCGGGCTGGATCATCAACCGCAATGCGCAGTTGGAAAACGTCGCCGTCACCGGTAACTACCGTCTCGACCAGCCGCTGGAAACCCTGCGCGCACTGGCCCACATCACCTCGGCACAACTGCATGAGTACCCGGCGCTGGTCATCCTGAACTGACCCCTGAATTATTTTTACGCGATCGCACTCGCCCGCCCGTCTCGTTATAGCCAATGCAACTGATTCTTGTTTAGAGACGAGAACAGCCATCACCTATAACAGCCCGCGCGTCTGGGAGCGCTTCCGATGTCCACTGGTCCTACCCGCTCGTCCAACCTTCCCCGCCGTACAGGACAACTGTCCCTGTTGACCCTTGCCCTGCTCGCCAGCGGTGCCTGCAGCCTGCCGGCGCTGGCCGCCGAGCCGGCACAGGCCAGCAGCCCGCGTATGGGCGACTACCGCTTCAGCATCGGCCAGCAACCGCTGGTGTCGGCGATCAACGCCTTCAGCCAGGTCACCGGCTGGCAGGTCGGCTTCAGCGCCGAGCTGGCCGACGGCGTGGCTTCGCCAGGCGTACAGGGTTCGCTGCCGCCAGATGCTGCCCTCAAGCGCCTGTTGCGGGGTACCGGGCTGAGTTTTCGCAAGATCAGCAACGGCAATGTGGTACTGGAGCGCCAAACCGCAAGCAACGTGATCGCCCTGCAGCAGGTGACCGTCAGCGCCACCCGCAGCGCACAGGACGTCAGCCAGGTGCCGAGCACTGTCAGCGTGCAGACCCGTGAGCAACTGGACCGGCAGAACGTGAACAATATCCAGGATCTGGTGCGCTACGAGCCGGGGGTGTCGGTATCCGGAACCGGCCAACGCAGCGGGCTGAACGGCTACAACATCCGGGGTATCGACGGCGAGCGGATCCTCACCCAAGTCGACGGCGTGTCGATCCCCGACAGCTTCTTCTACGGCCCCTACGCCCAGACCCAGCGCAACTATGTCGACCCGGAAATCGTCAAGCGTGTGGAAATCCTCCGCGGCCCGGCCTCGGTGTTGTATGGCAGCAACGCCATCGGCGGTGCGGTGAGCTACTTCACCCTCGACCCGGACGACATCATCAAGCCCGGCAAAGACGTGGGTGCACGCCTGAAAACCGGCTACAGCTCGGCCGACGAAAGCTGGCTGACCTCCGCCACCGTCGCCGGCCGCCAGGGTGACTTCGACGGCCTGCTGCACCTGAGCCAGCGCAACGGCCACGAGACCGAAACCCACGGCAGCCACAGTGGCGACGGCCTGTCGCGCACCGAAGCCAACCCGATGGACGTGCGCACCACCAACGTGCTGGCCAAGCTGGGCTGGAACTACGCCGACGACGCGCGCCTGGGGCTTACCTACGAGCGCTACAAGGATGACCGCGACCAGAACATCCTCAGCGCGGTGGGTGGGCCGTTCATTCCGGGCTTCGGTGGCATGAACTCGTACCGCATGCGCCAAGGCAACGACACGATCACCCGTGAACGCTTCGGTCTCAATCATGAATTCGACCTCGATAGCGTGGTCGCAGATCACGTCAAATGGAGCCTCAACTACCAGATCGCGAAGACCGACCAACGCACCGATGAGCTGTATGTCGCCTCGGGACGCCAAGTGTTTCGGGACCGGCAGACGACCTACAAGGATCGCCAGTGGGTATTCGACGCCCAATTCGACAAGGCCTTCAGCATCGGCCAAACCGATCACCTGTTCACCTACGGCACCACACTCAAACAGGAGAAAGTCACGGGTTCACGGAGCGGCACCGGCACTTGCCTGAACATCGGTGGTACCTGTACCGCCATCGGACAGGACAGCGCGCGTGACGGACAGGCCTTGGTCAGCGACTTCCCGGACCCCACCGTGAATACCTACAGCCTGTTCGCGCAGGATGAAATCCGCTGGAACAACTGGACCTTCATGCCCGGCGCGCGCTACGACTACACCCGTATGGAGCCCAAGTTCACCGAGGCATTCCTGCGTGGTCTGGAGTCCAGCGGTACGGCGCCTGCCTCCCAGGATGATTCGGACAAGAAGTGGCACCGCGTCTCGCCCAAGTTCGGCCTGACCTACGCCTTCAACGACAACTACACCTGGTACGGCCAGTATGCAGAAGGCTTCCGCACTCCGACCGCCAAAGCCATGTATGGCCGCTTCCAGAACCTGGACCAAGGCTACCGCGTGGAGGGCAACCCGGACCTTGAGCCTGAAAAGAGCAAAAGCTATGAAACCGGCCTGCGTGGCAACTTCGACGCCGGCAACTTCGACGTGGCAGTGTTCTACAACAAGTACCGTGATTTCATCGACGAAGATGCCGTGCAAAGCGCCAACCTGGAGCAGACCTTCCAGGCCAATAACATCAAGCACGCCACCATCAAGGGTGCCGAATTCAAGGGCCGCCTGAACCTCGACCACTTCGGCGCAGCGCAGGGCCTCTATGCCCAAAGCTCGATTGCCTACACCTATGGTCGTAACGATGACACCGGTCAACCGTTGAACAGTGTCAACCCGCTCAAGGGCGTATTCGGCCTGGGCTACGAGCAGCAGCACTACGGTGGCTTGCTGAGCTGGACGCTGGTCAAGCGCAAGACTCGTGTCGACGACAGTACCTTCTATTCACCTGACGGTTCCACCTCGAAGTTCCGCACCCCGGGCTACGGCGTGCTGGACCTGACCGGCTACTACAAGGTCACCGACGACGTCACCATCAACGCAGGGCTGTACAACCTGACCGACAAGAAATACTGGCAGTGGGATTCGGTGCGCAGCTACGACGGCCAGGGTGAGGCGGCTGTGACCCAGCCGGCCAACATCGACCGCCTGACCATGCCGGGGCGCAACTTCGGTATCAATGTGGTTTGGGATATCTGAGGCGTTACGTCTGTACCGGCCACTTTGCGGGCACGCCCGCGCCCACAGGTTCAACACAGGTCTTGGACCTGTGATGTTCCTGTAGGAGCGGGTTTACCCGCGAAGAGGCCGGTACTGGCAACACAAATACCGGCTTTTTTTACTGTCCCGCTTTCGCTGCTTCGTCTTGTATCTAGACCCCTCTTTCCAAGGACTGCCCCATGACCGAACGCCCAGCCCTGCGCTCCCAGCGCCTGAACCAGATCACCCACGCCCCGCACGCCGAGCTGGATGCCCTGGTCAAATCCCACGCGCCTTTTGACAGCCGCGAAAGTTTCGCCCGCTTCGTCGTCGCCCAGTACCTGTTCCAGTCCGAACTGCAGGCCCTGTACAACGACCCTCAACTGATCGCCATCGTCCCTGATCTGGCTGAGCGCTGCCGTGCCGACCAGGCCCGCCTGGACCTCGCCGACCTCGACACCGAAGTACCGACGGCGGTGCCGGGCGCCGTGGGCAAGCCGAGCCTGGGCGAGGCAATGGGCTGGATCTTCGTCTCCGAAGGCTCCAAACTGGGCGCTG
This sequence comes from Pseudomonas sp. zjy_15, assembly GCF_043101865.1. Classification (NCBI taxonomy): domain Bacteria; kingdom Pseudomonadati; phylum Pseudomonadota; class Gammaproteobacteria; order Pseudomonadales; family Pseudomonadaceae; genus Pseudomonas; species Pseudomonas sp. zjy_15. Next base: position 107,033 of record NZ_JBICII010000070.1, on the reverse strand, counting down.
CGTTTCTGATCAAGCGTGCCGTGGCCCTGGAACTGTCCGACAGCTTCGGTGCCCGTCACCTGGGCGAGCCCGTCGGTGGTCGTGCCGAAGGCTGGAAGCAGTTCACCCGCATCCTCGATGGCCTGGCGCTCTCGCCTGAAGAGGAAGCGGCTGCCGAACGCGGTGCAGTGGCCGCCTTCGAGCGTTTCACCGAGTTGCTCAAGCACGCCTACGCTGCGGATGCCGCGCTGGTCTGATACGCCGTAGCCGGCCACCCCTTCGGTGGCCGAACCGTTTTATGCAGTGAGAACATGACCCAACCAGCCCGCTCGAAACTCGCCCGCCTGTTGTATGGAATCCTGGCCTACGTGAGCCTCGGGGTGGGCCTGGTCGCCATTGTGATTCCTGGTTTGCCGACCACCGAGTTCATCCTGCTGGCCGCCTGGGCCGCCACGCGCAGTTCACCGCGCCTGTCGGCATGGCTGGAGAACCACCGGCTGTTCGGGCCAATTCTGCATAACTGGCGCAACGGCAAGGTGATTCAGCGCCGGGCCAAGGTCAGCGCAACCATCAGCATGCTGCTGTGTGCGGGCCTGATGCTGACCTTTCTGGAACACCACTGGCCGGTATTCCTGGCAATCGCCGGGATGACCTTGGGCAACCTGTGGATCTGGTCACGCCCGGAGCACGCCTGCCCTGCCCCGTCACAAGCTCAGCAGCCCTGAATACAGGGCATAGGCCGCCAGCGCGGCACCCACCAGCACGGCGGCGAAAATCAGCTTTTCCCAGGCCGTGAACAACGTCTGCCCCTGCTCATGCTTGGCCCTCGCGAACAAGATGACGCCGGGGGCGTACAGCAGCGCCGAAAGCAGCAGGTACTTGAGCCCGCCGGCATACAGCAGCCACACGGCATACAGCAGGGCAACCAGCGCCACCAACAAGTCCTTGCGCCGCAACCTCGGCTGCCCGGCATAGGTTTCTGCGCGCATCGCCAGCAGCACGGCATACGCCGCAGACCACAGATAGGGTACCAGGATCATCGACGAGGCCAGGTAGATCAGACTGGTGTACGTACCGGCCGAGAACAGCGTAATCAGCAGGAAACCCTGAATCATGCAGTTGGTCAGCCACAGGGCATTGGCCGGCACATGGTTGGCGTTTTCCTTGGCCAGAAAGCGCGGCATGGTCTTGTCCCGCGCCGTGGCGTAAAGGATCTCGGCACACAGCAGCGCCCAAGACAGCAATGCGCCAAGCAGCGAGACCGCCAGGCCGAGGCTGATCAGCAAGGCGCCCCAGGGGCCGACGATATGCTCCAGCACCGAGGCCAGTGAGGGGTTCTGCAGCCCGGCCAGTTCCGGTTGGGTCATGATGCCCAGCGACAGCACGTTGACCAACACCAGCAGCGCCAGCACACCCAGAAAACCGATGACCGTGGCCTTGCCCACGTCTGACCGACGCTGAGCGCGCCCGGAATACACGCTTGCGCCTTCTATGCCGATGAACACGAATACGGTCACCAGCATCATATTGCGCACCTGCTCCAGCACGCTGCCGAATTGTGGGTTGCTCAAACCCCAGATATCCCGGGTGAAGATATCGGCGCGGAAGGCAAATGCAGCGATCACCACGAAAATCAGCAACGGCACCACCTTGGCCACTGTGGTGACCTGGTTGATGAAGGCCGCCTCCTTGATGCCGCGCAACACCAGAAAATGTACCGACCACAACAGCAGCGAGGCACAACCGATGGCGATGGGTGTGTTGCCTTCGCCGAACACCGGGAAGTAGAAGCCCAGCGTGCTGAACAGCAGCACGAAATAACCGACGTTGCCCAGCCAGGCGCTGATCCAGTAGCCCCAGGCCGAGGAAAAGCCCATGTACTCACCAAAGCCGGCCTTGGCGTAGGCATACACCCCCGAGTCCAGTTCCGGCTTGCGGTTGGCCAGGGTCTGGAACACGAAGGCCAGGGCCAACATGCCGACCGCGGTGATCGCCCAGCCGATCAGCACGGCGCCCACATCGGCACGCGCGGCCATGTTCTGCGGCAGCGAGAAGATACCACCGCCAATCATCGACCCGACCACCAGCGCGATCAACGCGCCCAGGCGCAGCTTCTGTCCCGGTTCGCTCATGAGCCTCCCTTTTTCAAACCTTGTCATGCGTTTGAAACAGCCTTGCGGGCTATATCAATATGGTTACTTATACTGAAGCCGTACATTCAACCTCTATCACTAATAACTGCTTTGTCTATGTACCTGCTCTCTCAAAACTAGCAGCAGTCTGGCAACTGGAAAAGAAACTGATAAAACTCGAATTTCTGGTGAAAAATTTGCGAAAGCGACAAAAGCGGCTAATTTCAAGCATCGCAGGCTGAACAGAGCGTTTGCTCTAGAAGGACATGGAGGTGCCAGCATTCAAGGCCTGCAGCCCAAGCTGTCGGCACTCTCCAGGAGCACCCGTGAAGGAAATTTCCTTCCTTTACGGCGCCTTAAACTGACGCAAGTCAGCTCAAGGCAGCGGCGTCGGATCTATTCTGTCGTCAACTTTCTCCTGGCAGGAGTTGTTAAATGTCTGATTCATCCGGAAAACTAAAGCTCGGTGCGTTAGTTGCACTTGTCGTCGGCTCGATGATTGGCGGCGGTATCTTCTCGCTGCCGCAAAACATGGCCGCCAGCGCAGGGGTCGGGGCCGTGCTGATCGGCTGGGCGATCACTGCGGTCGGCATGCTGACCCTGGCCTTCGTGTTCCAGACCCTGGCCAACCGCAAGCCTGACCTGGATGGCGGGGTGTATGCCTATGCCAAGGCCGGCTTCGGCGACTACATGGGCTTTTCCTCGGCCTGGGGCTACTGGATCAGTGCCTGGCTGGGCAACGTCGGCTACTTCGTGCTGCTGTTCAGCACCCTGGGCTACTTCTTCCCGATTTTCGGTGAAGGCAATACCCCGGCCGCCATCATTGGCGCGTCGATCCTGTTGTGGGCGGTGCACTTTCTGGTACTGCGCGGCATCAAGGAAGCGGCCTTCATCAACCTGGTCACCACGGTGGCCAAAGTGGTGCCGCTGGTGCTGTTCGCCCTGATCTGCCTGTTCGCCTTCAGGCTCGACATCTTCACCGCCGATATCTGGGCCGTGGGCACGCCAGAGCTTGGCAGTGTCATGAACCAGGTGCGCAACATGATGCTGGTCACCGTGTGGGTGTTCATCGGCATCGAGGGCGCGAGCATCTTCTCGGCGCGGGCGGAAAAACGCACCGACGTGGGCAAGGCAACGGTGATCGGCTTCGTGACCGTGCTGCTGTTCCTGGTGTTGGTCAACGTGCTGTCGCTGGGCATCATGACTCAACCGGAACTGGCCAAGCTGCAGAACCCGTCGATGGCTGCCGTGCTGGAGCATGTGGTCGGCCACTGGGGGGCGGTGCTGATCAGCGTCGGCCTGGTCATCTCGCTGCTCGGGGCGCTGCTGTCGTGGGTGCTGCTGTGCGCCGAGATCATGTTCGCCGCCGCCAAGGACCACACCATGCCGGAGTTCCTGCGCCGCGAGAACGCCAAACAGGTACCGGCCAACGCCCTGTGGCTGACCAACGCCATGGTGCAGATCTTCCTGGTCATCACGCTGTTCTCAAACAGCACCTACCTGTCTCTGATCTACCTCGCCACCTCGATGATCCTGGTGCCCTACCTGTGGTCGGCAGCCTATGCGTTCCTGCTGGCATTGCGCAGCGAAACCTACGAACAGGCCCTGGCCGAACGCAAGAAGGACCTGCTCATCGGTGGTATCGCCCTGCTGTACGCCGTCTGGCTGCTGTACGCCGGTGGCGTGAAATACCTGCTGCTCTCGGCCCTGCTCTACGCACCTGGCGCGATCCTGTTCGCCAAGGCCAAGCGTGAGGTGGGCCAACCGGTCTTCACCAACGTGGAAAAACTGATCTTCGCAGCCGTGGTCATTGGCGCCCTGGTGGCAGCCTTTGGTCTGTATGACGGCTTCCTGACCCTTTGACCCACGTCTTCGATCAATTGGAGGAATGAAACCATGTCCGCTGAAAAACAGAAGTACGGTGTCCACTCCGAAGCCGGCAAACTGCGCAAAGTGATGGTTTGCGCCCCGGGCCTGGCGCACAAGCGCCTGACACCGAGCAACTGTGACGAACTGCTGTTCGACGATGTGATCTGGGTCGACCAGGCCAAGCGTGACCATTTCGACTTCGTCACCAAGATGCGCGAGCGTGGCGTGGATGTGCTGGAGATGCACAACCTGCTGACCGATATCGTTCAGAACAAAGAGGCGCTCAAGTGGATCCTCGACCGCAAGATCACCCCTGACACCGTCGGCGTAGGCCTGACCAACGAAGTGCGCAGCTGGCTCGAAGGCCTGGAGCCACGCCACCTGGCCGAGTTCCTGATCGGCGGCGTGGCAGGTCAGGACCTGCCGCAGAGCGAAGGCGCCGAAGTCGTGAAGATGTACAACGACTACCTGGGCCACTCCAGCTTCATCCTGCCACCACTGCCCAACACCCAGTTCACGCGCGACACCACCTGCTGGATCTACGGCGGCGTGACGCTGAACCCGATGTACTGGCCGGCGCGTCGCCAGGAAACCCTGTTGACCACCGCCATCTACAAGTTCCACAAGGAGTTCACCGAGGCCGACTTCCAGGTGTGGTATGGCGACCCGGACAAGGACCATGGCAATGCCACGCTCGAAGGCGGTGATGTGATGCCGATCGGCAATGGCATCGTGCTGATCGGCATGGGCGAGCGCACCTCGCGCCAGGCCATCGGCCAGCTGGCGCAAAACCTGTTCGCCAAGGGCGCCGTCAAGGAAGTGATCGTCGCCGGCCTGCCAAAATCCCGCGCCGCCATGCACCTGGACACTGTCTTCAGCTTCTGCGACCGCGACCTGGTCACGGTCTTCCCGGAAGTGGTGAAAGAGATTGTGCCATTCATCATCCGCCCGGACGAAAGCAAGCCTTACGGCATGGATGTACGCCGCATCAACAAGTCGTTCATCGAGGTGGTGGGCGAGCAACTGGGCGTGCAACTGCGCGTGGTCGAGACCGGCGGCAACAGCTTCGCCGCCGAGCGCGAACAGTGGGATGACGGTAACAACGTGGTGGCCATCGAGCCGGGCGTGGTCATTGGCTACGACCGCAACACCTACACCAACACCCTGCTGCGCAAGGCCGGCATCGAGGTCATCACCATCAGCGCCGGCGAACTGGGCCGGGGCCGGGGCGGCGGCCACTGCATGACCTGCCCGATCGTGCGCGACCCGATCGACTACTAACGACCATCACGCCCGGCCGCACCCATGAAGTGCCGGCCGGGACATCACCGAACTCAAGGAGAAACTGTCATGGCGTTCAATATTCACAACCGCAACTTGCTCAGCCTGGAACACCACACCACCCGTGAGTTGCGCTACCTGCTGGACCTGTCCCGCGACCTCAAGCGGGCCAAGTACACGGGCACCGAGCAGCAGCACCTGAAGGGCAACAACATTGCCCTGATCTTCGAAAAAACCTCCACCCGTACCCGTTGCGCCTTCGAAGTTGCGGCCTATGACCAGGGCGCCAACGTCACCTACATCGACCCCAACTCTTCGCAGATCGGCCACAAGGAAAGCATGAAGGACACCGCCCGTGTGCTCGGGCGCATGTATGACGCCATCGAGTACCGTGGCTTCAAGCAGGAAATCGTCGAAGAGCTGGCCAAGTTCGCCGGCGTGCCGGTGTTCAACGGCCTGACCGATGAATACCATCCGACCCAGATGATCGCCGACGTGCTGACCATGCGTGAGCACAGCGACAAGCCGCTGCACGACATCAGCTACGCCTACCTGGGCGATGCCCGCAACAACATGGGCAACTCGCTGCTGCTGATCGGCGCCAAGCTGGGCATGGATGTGCGCATCGCCGCGCCCAAGGCACTGTGGCCACACGACGACCTGGTCGAGCGCTGCAAGCAGTACGCTGAAGAAAGCGGCGCACGCATTACCCTCACCGAAGACCCGAAAGCCGCGGTCAAGGGGGTCGACTTTGTCCATACCGACGTGTGGGTATCGATGGGCGAGCCGATCGAAGCCTGGGGTGAGCGCATCAAGCAGCTCAAGCCTTATCAGGTGAATGCCGAACTGATGAAGTCCACCGGTAACCCACGGACCAAGTTCATGCACTGCCTGCCGGCATTCCACAACTCCGACACCAAGGTAGGCAAGCAGATCGCCGAACAATACCCGGACCTGGCAAACGGTATCGAAGTGACCGACGACGTCTTCGAGTCGCCAGCGTGCATCGCCTTCGAGCAGGCGGAAAACCGCATGCACACGATCAAGGCGATCCTGGTATCGACCCTGGCTGATCTATAAGTAGCCCGCAGTCCCTGTGGGAGCGGGCGTGCCCGCGAAGGCGTCAGCCGCATCATCGATGATGTCAGGTCTGGCCTCTTCGCAGGCATGCCCGCTCCCACAGCGAACTCCGCAGCCTCCGTGCAGCGACAGTCGATTCATTCTTTCGCTAAAGGACATTCCACATGCGTATCGTTGTTGCATTGGGCGGCAACGCCCTGCTACGTCGCGGCGAGCCCATGACCGCTGACAACCAGCGCGCCAATATCCGCACCGCCACCGAACAGATCGCCAAAATTCACCCTGGCAACGAACTGGTCATCGCCCACGGCAACGGCCCTCAAGTGGGTCTGCTGTCGCTTCAGGCCCTGTCGTACAAGCCAGACGAGGCGTACCCGCTAGACGTGTTGGGTGCCGAGACCGAGGGCATGATCGGTTACATGATCGAACAGGAACTGGGCAACCTGCTGGACTTCGAGGTGCCCTTCGCCACCTTGCTGACCCAAGTGGAAGTGGACGCCAACGACCCGGCCTTCAAGGATCCGACCAAGTTCATCGGCCCGGTCTATAGCAAGGAAGAGGCCGAGCGCCTGGCCAAGGAAAAAGGCTGGGTGGTCAAGGCCGACGGCGACAAGTACCGCCGCGTGGTAGCCAGCCCGAAACCCAAGCGCATCTTCGAAATTCGCCCGATCAAGTGGCTGCTGGAAAAAAGCAGCATCGTGATTTGCGCAGGCGGTGGCGGCATCCCCACCCTGTACGATGAAAACCGCAAGCTCAAAGGCATCGAGGCGGTGATCGACAAAGACCTGTGCTCGGCGCTGCTGGCCGAGCAATTGGAAGCCGACCTTTTGATTATCGCCACCGACGTCGACGCAGCCTACATTGACTGGGGCAAACCAACGCAGAAGGCCATCGCCCAGGCCCACCCGGATGCGTTGGAAAAGCTGGGGTTTGCCGCCGGTTCCATGGGGCCGAAGGTGCAGGCCGCCTGCGACTTTGCCCGCAACACCGGCAAGGTAGCGGTGATCAGTTCGCTGGAGAACATCGAAGACATCGTCAAAGGCAAAGCCGGCACTCGGGTTTCCACCGAGAAGCCGGGCATCAGCTACCGTTGAATGCAGCAGGCGGGCTTACGCGGCCCGCCATTTTCAACCTTCCAAAGGAGATAGCCATGGCCCAGTATCACTCCGGTCATGTACACATCGAGCGCACTGCGCTGAACCACGCCGACCACAGCTATGACCTGAACATCGAGTACGAGGCCGTGTCGGACCCCAAGGAAGGCAGAGGCATTCAATTCCACATGCATGGCAGCATCGAAGGCAAGACGGTGGAAGAAAAGTTCTTCCTCGCCAAGGACCAGGTCTTGCCCAGCTTCCTCATGCTACTGACCCGCAAGGCGCAGTCGTATCTGGCGCCGCCGAAGAAATTCGAGACCCTGAGTTCGCCGCACAAGCTCTATGACCATATGTTTGCGGACATTCGCGAAAAGCTCGATGTGAAATCGGGCGACCCGATCAAGCCTGAACATCTGGAGTGACCCTTTTCGCGAGCAAGCCCGCCCCTACAGCAGCAATCCTGTGGGAGCGGGCGCGCCCGCGAATGCGCCACCGCCAACCTTGGGCCTGCCCCCCGTCTCAGGGCATACTGGCGGCCTCCATCGCCAACTGTCCGAATCCCATGCGCATCCACGTCAGTTTCATCGACCGCGTCGGCATCACCCAGGAAGTCCTTGCCCTGCTCGGTGCCCGCAACCTCAACCTGGACGCCGTGGAGATGGTCCCGCCGAACGTCTACATCGACGCCCCTACCCTGAGCCCCGCCGTACTCGAAGAACTGCACGACGCGCTGTTCGAAGTACACGGCGTGCAATCGGTGGACGTGGTCGACATCCTCCCCGGCCAGCGCCGCCACCTGCAACTCGATGCCCTGCTGGCCGCCATGAGCGACCCGGTGCTGGCGGTGGACAGCGCAGGCCTGGTGCTATTGGCCAACCCGGCGCTGATCGAACTGTGCGGTCGCGAATCTGCCGGGCGCTCGGTGGGTGAACTGTTTGGCGACCCCGCACTGCTGCAAGCGCTGCTGGACAACAACTTCCACCTGCCCATGCGCGAGATGCAGCTGAACGGCCATAGCCTGCTGCTGGACGCCATGCCGATCACCAACGCCGGTGGCCTGCTGACGCTGTACCCACCCTCGCGCATGGGCGAACGCCTGTCGGCCCTGCACCACGATCACGCCGAGGGCTTCGATGCCTTGCTGGGCGAGTCGCCGGCCATCCGCACCCTCAAAGCCCGCGCCTTACGCGTGGCGGCGCTCGATGCGCCGCTGCTGGTGCATGGCGAGACCGGCACCGGCAAAGAACTGGTAGCCCGCGCCTGCCATGCTGTCAGCAGCCGCCACGCGGCACCGTTCCTGGCCTTGAACTGCGCAGCACTGCCCGAGAGCCTGGCCGAAAGCGAACTGTTCGGCTACGCACCCGGGGCCTTTACCGGCGCGCAACGAGGTGGCAAGCCTGGGCTGATGGAACTGGCCAACCAGGGCACAGTGTTCCTCGATGAAATAGGTGAAATGTCACCCTACCTGCAGGCCAAGTTGCTGCGTTTTCTCAGCGATGGCAGCTTCCGCCGGGTGGGTGGCGACCGCGAAGTGAAGGTGGATGTGCGCATCATCAGTGCCACCCACCGCGACCTGGAACGCATGGTCGCCGAAGGCAGTTTCCGCGAAGACCTGTTCTACCGTCTGAACGTGCTCAACCTGGAGGTACCACCGCTTCGCGACCGTGGCCAGGACATCCTGATGCTGGCGCACTTCTTCATGCAGCAGGCGTGCACACAGATCCAGCGCCCAGCCTGCCGGCTGACCCCATCCACCCATTCGGCACTGCTGGCCAACCCTTGGCCGGGCAATGTGCGCCAGTTGCAGAACGTGATCTTCCGCGCTGCTGCCATCTGCGAGGGTAACCTGGTGGATATCGGCGACCTGGACATCGCCGGCACCTCGGTGGCACGTGGGCAAGATGGCGAAGTGGCCAGCCTCGAGCAGGCCGTGGGTAATTTCGAGCGCGAACTGTTGCAGCGCTTGTATGCCAGCTACCCGTCAACACGGCAACTGGCCGGACGCTTGCAAACTTCGCACACGGCTATTGCCCAGCGGCTGCGTAAATATGGAATACCCGGAAAACCATGACGGCTGTGGTCAAAACCCGTAATTGAATCGGAATTTTCCTGGCCGCTCAGCCGCATTTGACTGGTGTGCTCTCCGTAAAAGGGTGACATTGTAATTTCACATGTCCCCCTGAACTAAGAGCCCCCGATGTTTGAACTGGTGAAGGGTTTGCCAATGGTTCAGAACACCGTGGGTATCGGCCAGGCAACAAGACTGGGGCTCGCCCCACTGATGGGCCTACCCTGGCATTACCCTGGTTCATTGCGGGTTAAGCAATTTCAAAAGTCCCTTGAGTGACAGGGCAGGCAATCAGAAAGTCGTTCTGAGTTGTGTGGGGCCTGCCAGTACAGCCTACCAACGCAGCATGCGGGGCCCCCACCAGGCACCGAACACCGTCGGAACAAGCATGCCAAGGACATACCAGACACCCCAGAACGGTACGCCCATTTCCGGACAATGCAGGCAGTAGACCACCGTTGCAGTCGAACCCGCCAGCAGGCCACCAGCAGCACCCGCTAACCGTAACCGGGTGGGCGCCAGGCCTTTCAGCGCCCAGAACACGGTGACAAAGGCCGGCACCGACAGCAATGCGATATTCAGTGCGCAGGTACGCCATGTGCGCCCGAACAACAGGTCGGCGCGCGCATCCACAGGCGCCCCAGCGATACTGATGGCCGCCCCGCACCAGACCAGCAGCAGTGGCAAGCCAAGCATCGTCCAGCCTGCAGCGCCCTTCCCTCCTGGCCTGGCCAAGCGGCTCGTCAACCACAGCCCGATCAACGCCAAGCTGGATGGAAAGGCGACTTTGCCCCAGAACAGCGGGGTTTGTGCGACCTCTGTGATATCACTGCGTACACCGTAAAGGGTAATAGTCAGCAGCAGTGCTGCGGTCAGCCCGCCCAGCACAGCCACTGCCATCCGCCTACTAACGGCGTGGCGCGGCACTGGCCCTTCGCCTGCGGCCAGCAAGGCAATCAAATCGTCAGTCTTCATGGTTGTGGGCTCCTCCAATCAGCCTGGATAGCGCTTTCAGACCTCGATGTATCCCAACCTTCACCGCTGAACTGGAAAGCCCGGTAAGTTGTGCCGTCTCTTCGACAGACAACCCCTCCAGCTTGACATGAACAATCGGCAGTCGTTGCCGCTCTGGCAGTTGCTTGAGCAGCTTGGTCAGGTCTCGGCTGGCCTCGGCTGATTCAACCTCCGAGATGGCAAACAGTTGCGCATCATCGTCCAGAACATCATGCCGGGCTTCGCGACGTGAAACACTTCGCAGATGATCCGCCAGTTTGTAACGGGCGATCGCATGCACCCAGGCCGTCAAAGGCTGCTGTGCCTGGTAAGTGTGACGCGCGTTATGCACTGCCAGCAGCACATCCTGCACCATGTCCTCTATCTCGGCCGGCCGCCTGCTCAGACGGCTGCGCAGAAACGCACGTACATGCAGCGCAAGCGTGCCGAGAAAATCCTGATAGGCCAGCTGGTCGCCTGTCAGCCCTCGAAGCAACAGTGCTTTCAACCGGGCCTCGCGAGCCTCGAGCTCATCCTGTGAGTTAGTTCGCTGCATGGGCCGCCTGGGTTACACCCTGAATACAATTGACTTGATTCATCCGCTCCCGGCGTGTGGCACGCAGGTGCTGCAAATATGCCATGCCCTTGGCCTCGACATCAGCTTGTGAAGACAAGCCCTGAAAAAAATTCTCCCAAGGCTGTAACCCTTTTTACGCGAGGCACGAATTACTCCATGAGCCGCCGGTAAAGACCACGGCCACACTCTCAGGAGATTCACCCATGAAAACCCTCGCCCTCACCACTGCAGCACTTGCTCTCGCCTCGCTTGCAGGCGTTGCCATGGCGGCCGACAGCACGCAACCCGCAGGCAGTGGCGCTGCCATGGAAAAATGCTACGGCGTCGCCATGGCAGGAAAGAACGATTGCAAGGCCGGCGCCGGTACCAGCTGCGCAGGCAGTGCGAAGAAAGACTACGACGGTATGCACTGGAAAAACGTCCCCGCCGGCACCTGCACTTCGATCAAGACACCTGCCGGCATGGGTTCGCTGACACCTCACAAGTCTTGATCAGGGGAAACCGACCATGAACGCAGAAGCACGAATGGGCGCCGGAGTCAGCCTGAAGGCCGAGCACTACGACCAGGCGCTGGCGTGCAATCTCGAAGGGCTCTGGTTTGAAGTTCACCCGGAGAACTACATGGTCGGTGGCCCTCGCCTTGCCTGGCTGAACCGCATCGCAGAGCGGCACCCGGTCTCATTGCATGGTGTGGCACTTTCGCTGGCGGCTGACGCAGCCCCCGATCAGGACCACTTGCAGCGTCTGCGCGCACTGTGCGATCAGATCGAACCGGTACTTGTATCAGAGCACCTGGCCTGGTCCACCTGGCAGGGGCACTACCATCCAGACCTTCTGCCATTCCCGCGCAGCAACGAAGCCCTGCAGCGCATCGCTGAAAACATCCAGCGATGCCAGGAGGTATTGGGCCGGCGGATATCCATCGAAAACCCCAGTCATTACCTGCAGCTGCAGGGCCATGACTGGGACGAGATCGACTTTCTTGACGAACTGACACGTCGCACGGGTTGTGGCCTGCTGCTGGACATCAACAACGTCTATGTGAGTGCTCACAATCTGGGGTTCTCGGCAACTGCCTACCTGGACCGCTTTCCAGCGCAAGCCATCACAGAAATTCACCTGGCCGGGCACAGCGATGATGACCAAGGCAGCCTGTTGATCGACTCTCATGATGCGCAGGTGGCGGAGCCTGTGTGGGCGCTGTACCGCCAACTGGTTTCCCGTGTCGGCCCGCGCCCGACACTCATTGAACGTGACGACAAGCTTCCCCCGTTCACCGAACTGCTTGCTGAACGGTCCATCGCACAGTCGATCATGACTTGCCCAGGTGCATTGCCATGAACCTTTCCCTTGGTCAGTTCCAGCACGCATTCATCGAGGCACTCTATTCCCGCCCTGCTCCCCAGCTTTCGGGAGTGGCCGAACAAGCGGCGTTCGCGGTTTATCGCAACACGGTGCTGGCCGGCTGCGTGGATGCGCTGCGCGCAAACTTTCCGAGCGTGTGCACACTCGTCGGGCGCGCCTGGATGGATGAGACCGCGGCAGTCTATGCGCGGCAATTTCCCCCCAGCGATCCCCGGCTGATCTGCTACGGCGCAACCTTTCCGGATTTCCTCGAAGGCATTCAGTCACAGCATGCTGTGCCGTATCTGGCGGATGTCGCGCGCCTGGACCTGCGTTGGACAGAAGCCTTCAGCGCGCCGAACGAAACGTGCCTGAACCTTGTCGAGCTGGCAGGTATGACCCCCAGCGATCTGGATCACGGTTGCCTGGCCCCCCGTGCCAGTGCCCGCTGGTACTGGTGCGAAGCGCATCCTGTGTACACCCTGTGGCGCTGCGCCCGCGAACAGCTTGCCTGGCCCCATGACCAGCCATGGGTGGGCGAAGGGGTACTGTTTGTCGGGAGCGCTGATGGCGTATGCCATCAGCCGCTGGGGAAAGGTGGCCATGCGTTCCTCAAGGCCTGTGCGGCCGGACAGTCGCTGATGCAGGCCTCCGACCTGGCGCGACACGCTGAAACCGACCTGGACTTCACCGAGATGCTCGGGTGCCTGATGACAGCCCAGGCTTTTCGCCCACTCGCCTTCACAGGAGAACACCACCATGGCTAGTGCCGATTTCACGCCCCCGGCCAGCAGCCTGCGGCGCGCCTGGAACCACGTTGCGCAGAGCATCGAGCGCCGGTTGAGCGATGACCTGTTGTGCCTGGTCGCCCGGCTCGGGATCGCCTCGATATTCTTTCTTTCCGGGCGCACCAAAGTGGAAGGTTTCCTCACCCTCACACCCGGCACCTACGAGCTGTTCCGCACCGAGTACGCGCTGCCGCTCCTTTCGCCCTGGCTTGCAGCACACCTGGCAACCTACGCTGAGCACTTGTTCCCGCTATTGCTGGTGCTCGGGCTGATGACCAGGCTATCTGCGCTGGCACTGCTGGGCATGACCCTGGTGATAGAAGTGTTCGTCTACCCCGATGCGTGGCCCACACACCTGACTTGGGCAGGGCTCTTGCTGCTCCTGGTCGCACGTGGCGCCGGCGCGTTTTCGCTGGATCATCTGCTGAAAGTGAAATGACCGAAGGCCAATTGGCACCTGCCCTGTTCACGCAGCAATCGTATCGTTTTCGCTACACCGTAGCGAAAACGATACAAACTCCCCTCGACGTGAGTGCACAAGGGTTTGATGCTCAAACCCTTTTCCTCCCATGAGCACCTGTAACGATATCATTCCACAGAAAAGATAAGGATTTACCCAATATTCACGTAACATATTGATAAACAAGCATTTTTGTAGATTGGCCGCATTATTGCTAAAGGAATCCTACCCTAAGAGCGCGGCGCCACCGCGCCCAACGCCCTGCTTCCCGAGGATTCCCCATGAGCGAGTTGCGTTTCACTGAAGATCACGAATGGCTGCGCGTCGAAGCCGATGGCAGCGTCACCGTGGGCATCACCGCCTACGCCCAGAATGCCCTTGGCGACGTGGTTTTCGTGCAACTGCCAGAGTTGCAGCAGTATGAGAAAGGCAGCGAAGCGTCCACCGTCGAATCGGTCAAGGCCGCCAGCGGCGTGTACATGCCACTGACGGGTGAAGTGGTCGAGGTCAACGGCCAGCTTGAAGACAGCCCTGAACTGGTCAACGAAGACCCGATGGGCGAAGGCTGGTTCTTCCGCTTCATCCCTGCCGATGCAGAAGCCGTGACCGCTCTGCTCGACCAGGACGCCTACGACCGCCTGCTCAAAGCCAACGACGACGCCTGAGGACACCCGCCATGACCATCAACCTCGGCACCGCCAACGAATTCATCGCCCGTCACATAGGCCCGCGCGCCGCTGACGAACAGGCCATGCTCACTGCACTGGGCTTCGACTCGCTGGACGCCATGACCGCTGCGGTCATCCCCGACAGCATCAAAGGCACCAGCGTGCTTGGCTCGCACGACGGCCAGAGCGAGGCCGATGCGCTCGCTGCACTCAAGGCCATCGCTGGCAAGAACCAGCTGTTCAAAAGCTACATCGGCCAGGGCTACTACAACACCCACACTCCGGCACCGATCCTGCGCAACCTGCTGGAAAACCCGGCCTGGTACACCGCCTACACCCCGTACCAGCCAGAAATTTCCCAGGGCCGCCTGGAAGCGCTGCTGAACTTCCAGACCCTGATCAGCGACCTCACCGGCCTGCCGATCGCCAACGCCTCCTTGCTCGACGAAGCCACCGCTGCGGCCGAGGCCATGACCTTCTGCAAGCGTCTGTCGAAGAACAAGTCCAGCCATGCCTTCTTTGCCTCCGTGCACTGTCACCCGCAAACCCTCGACGTGCTGCGCACCCGTGCCGAGCCGCTGGGTATCGAGGTTGTGGTTGGCGACGAGCGCGAGCTGGGCGATGTCAGCGCCTTCTTCGGCGCCCTGCTGCAATACCCGGCCAGCAACGGTGAAGTGTTCGACTACCGCGAGGTCGTGCAGCGTTTCCACGCTGCCAACGCTCTGGTCGCCGTAGCGGCAGACCTGCTGGCCCTGACCCTGCTGACCCCACCGGGCGAATTCGAGGCCGACGTGGCCATCGGCAGCGCCCAGCGCTTCGGCGTGCCACTGGGCTTCGGTGGCCCGCACGCGGCTTACTTTGCCACCCGCGACGCGTTCAAGCGCGACATGCCTGGCCGCCTGGTCGGCGTGTCGATCGACCGCTTCGGCAAAACCGCCCTGCGTCTGGCCATGCAGACCCGCGAGCAACACATCCGCCGTGAAAAGGCCACCAGCAACATCTGCACCGCCCAAGTGCTGCTGGCCAACATCGCCAGCATGTTCGCCGTGTACCACGGCCCTGCCGGCCTCAAGCGCATTGCCGAGCGTACCCATGCGCTGACCGCGATCCTCGCCGCCGGCCTGAAGGCGCTGGGCGTACAGGTGGTAGGTGCCAGCGCCTTCGACACCCTGACCCTGGCCACCGGCAGTGCCACTGCCAGCCTGCATGACAAGGCACGCGCCCAGGGCATCAACCTGCGTCAGATCGATGCCGCCCATGTGGGGCTGTCTCTGGACGAAACCAGCACTCAGGCTGACGTCGAGTCGCTGTGGCAGCTGTTGGGTGGCGAGCAGGCACAGCCTGACTTCGCCGCACTGGCCACCAGCACCGGTTCCCTGCTGCCTGCTGCCCTGCTGCGCCAATCGGCCATCCTCGAACACCCGGTGTTCAACCGCTACCACAGCGAAACCGAGCTGATGCGCTACCTGCGCCGCCTGGCCGACAAGGACCTGGCGCTGGACCGCAGCATGATCCCGCTGGGCTCGTGCACCATGAAGCTGAACGCCGCCAGCGAAATGATCCCGGTCACCTGGGCCGAGTTCGGCAACCTGCACCCGTTCGCCCCCGCCGAGCAGAGCCAGGGCTACCTGCAGATGACCACCGAACTGGAGGCCATGCTGTGCGCGGCCACCGGCTATGATGCCGTGTCGCTGCAGCCAAACGCCGGCTCGCAGGGCGAATATGCCGGGCTGTTGGCGATCCGCGCCTACCACCGCAGCCGTGGTGAAGGCCACCGCGATATCTGCCTGATCCCGTCGTCGGCCCATGGCACCAACCCGGCCACCGCACACATGGCTGGCATGCGTGTAGTGGTTACCGCCTGTGACGCCCGTGGCAACGTCGATGTCGAGGACCTGCGCGCCAAAGCCATCGAGCACCGCGAACGCCTGGCTGCAATCATGATCACCTACCCGTCGACCCACGGTGTGTTCGAGGAAGCGATAGGCGAAATCTGCGCGATCATCCACGACAACGGCGGCCAGGTGTACATCGACGGCGCGAACATGAATGCCATGGTCGGGCTGTGCGCGCCAGGCAAGTTCGGCGGCGACGTTTCCCACCTGAACCTGCACAAGACCTTCTGCATTCCGCATGGTGGCGGCGGCCCAGGCGTCGGCCCGATTGGCGTCAAGTCGCACCTGGCGCCGTTCCTGCCAGGCCATGCACAGCTGGAAAACACCCAGGGCGCGGTATGCGCTGCGCCGTTCGGTAGCGCCAGCATCCTGCCAATCACATGGATGTATATCCGCATGATGGGCGGTGCCGGCCTCAAACGTGCCTCGCAAATGGCAATCCTTAACGCCAACTACATCGCCCGCCGCCTGGAAGAGCACTATCCTGTTCTGTATACCGGCGGTAACGGCCTGGTGGCTCACGAGTGCATTCTCGACCTGCGCCCACTGAAGGACACCAGCGGCATCAGTGTCGACGACGTGGCCAAGCGGTTGATCGACTTCGGCTTCCACGCCCCGACCATGTCCTTCCCGGTGGCTGGCACGCTGATGATCGAACCGACCGAAAGCGAGTCCAAAGAAGAACTGGACCGCTTCTGCAACGCGATGATCCAGATCCGCGAAGAAATCCGCGCAGTGGAGGACGGTAGCCTGGACAAGGACGACAACCCGCTGAAAAACGCACCGCACACTGCGGCTGAGCTGGTTGGCGAATGGACCCATGGCTACAGCCGCGAGCAGGCGGTATACCCGCTGGCGAGCCTGGTGGAAGGCAAGTACTGGCCGCCGGTCGGCCGGGTCGACAACGTGTTCGGCGACCGCAACCTGGTGTGCGCCTGCCCGTCGATCGAGAGCTATCAGGACGTCTGATAGCCCCTCCCCGCCACCTGGCTTGGGTGGCGGGCTCTGTGTAGGAGCGGGTTTACCCGCGAATGCGATGGTGGCTGTACCGCCGCATTCGCGGGTAAACCCGCTCCTACAGGGCTCAACGTCCGCCCAACAACCTGGCAGGAGGTCCACATGTCACTGAGCGTCTTCGACCTGTTCAAGATCGGCATCGGTCCCTCCAGCTCCCACACGGTCGGCCCGATGCGTGCCGCTGCGCGCTTTGCCGAAGGGCTGCGCCGTGATGGCTTGCTTGCCGGCACCGCCAGCGTCAGGGCCGAGCTGTATGGCTCATTGGGCGCCACAGGCAAAGGCCACGGCAGTGACAAAGCCGTGCTGCTGGGCCTTGAAGGCGAACACCCGGACATTATCGACACCGACAGCATTCCCGCCCGCCTGC
The DNA here is from genome assembly GCF_043101865.1 of Pseudomonas sp. zjy_15. Taxonomy (NCBI): domain Bacteria; kingdom Pseudomonadati; phylum Pseudomonadota; class Gammaproteobacteria; order Pseudomonadales; family Pseudomonadaceae; genus Pseudomonas; species Pseudomonas sp. zjy_15. The sequence goes on along the minus strand of NZ_JBICII010000070.1, from coordinate 89,418 downwards.
AGGTCATCCGCGACAGCGGACGCATCAACCTGCTGGGCGAGCACAGCATTGCGTTCATCGAAAAGCAGCACCTGGCGATGATCCGCAAGCCGTTGGACTACCACCCCAATGGCATGATCTTCCGCGCATTCGACGACGCAGGCCTGCAAATCCGAAGCCGCGAGTACTACTCGGTAGGCGGTGGTTTCGTGGTCGACGAGGACGCTGCCGGCCACGACCGCATCGTCGAGGACACTACGGTGCTGGCCTATCCGTTCAAGACCGCCAAGGAGCTGCTCGGCCACTGCACCGCACATGACCTGTCGGTGAGCCAGGTCATGCTGGCCAACGAGACCGCCTGGCGTCCGGAAGCAGAAACCCGAGCCGGGCTGCTGCGCATCTGGCAGGTGATGCAAGATTGCGTCACAGCAGGTTGTCAGCATGAGGGCATATTACCGGGAGGGCTCAAGGTCAAACGCCGCGCGCCGGCCCTGTACCGCCAACTGAGCGGCCACCCGGAAGCCAGCCTGCGTGACGCCCTGTCAGTGCTCGACTGGGTCAACCTCTACGCCTTGGCGGTGAACGAGGAAAACGCCTACGGCGGTCGTGTGGTTACCGCCCCAACCAACGGCGCAGCGGGCATCGTCCCGGCAGTCCTTCACTACTACATGCGCTTCGTGCCGGGTGCCAGCGAGGACGGGGTGGTGCGCTTTCTGCTCACCGCTGCAGCCATCGGCATCCTGTACAAGGAAAACGCCTCCATCTCCGGCGCCGAAGTGGGCTGCCAGGGCGAGGTCGGCGTGGCCTGCTCGATGGCCGCCGGGGCGCTGTGCGAAGTGATGGGCGGCAGCGTGCAGCAGGTGGAGAACGCCGCCGAAATAGGCATGGAACACAACCTGGGCCTGACCTGCGACCCGATCGGCGGCCTCGTACAGGTGCCCTGTATCGAGCGCAATGCCATGGGCTCGGTGAAGGCCATCAACGCGGTACGCATGGCCCTGCGCGGCGACGGGCAGCACTACGTGTCGCTGGACAAGGTCATCCGCACCATGCGCCAGACCGGCGCCGACATGAAAAGCAAATATAAAGAGACCGCCCGTGGCGGCCTGGCCGTCAACATCATCGAATGTTGACCCGACAATGACAGCAAGGAGTCATCGATGTCCGAAACACTGCTCAAGACCCCACTGCACGCTCTGCACCTGGAACTGGGTGCGCGCATGGTGCCGTTCGCCGGCTACGACATGCCGGTGCAGTACCCGCTGGGCGTGCTCAAGGAACACTTGCACACCCGCGAGCAGGCCGGCCTGTTCGACGTCTCGCACATGGGCCAGATCATTCTGCGTGGCGCTGACGCTGCCAAGGCGCTGGAAAGCCTGGTACCGGTGGATATCATCGACCTGCCGGTGGGCATGCAGCGCTATGCCATGTTCACCAATGAGCAAGGCGGCATTCTCGACGACCTGATGGTTGCCAACCTGGGCGACGATGCCCTGTTCCTGGTAGTCAACGCCGCCTGCAAGGAGCAGGACCTGGCTCACTTGCAAACGCACATCGGCAGCCGTTGCGAGGTGCAGCCGCTGTTCGAGGACCGTGCCCTGCTCGCCCTGCAAGGCCCGGCTGCAGTCAACGTGCTGGAACGTCTGGCTCCAGAAGTGGCCGGCATGACCTTCATGCAGTTCCGCCGGGTAAAGCTGCTGGACGTGGACTGTTTCGTCAGCCGCTCGGGTTACACCGGCGAAGATGGCTACGAGATCTCGGTACCGGTGAGCGCTGCCGACGCCTTGGCCCGCCGCCTGCTGGCCGAACCGGAAGTACAGCCGATCGGCTTGGGCGCACGCGACTCGCTGCGTCTGGAAGCCGGCCTATGCCTGTATGGCCACGACATGAACGGCGAGACTACGCCGATCGAAGCCAGCCTGCTGTGGGCGATTTCCAAGGTGCGCCGTGCCGAGGGTGCACGTGCTGCCGGCTTCCCTGGTGCCGAGGCGATCTTCGCCCATCTGCGCGATGGTGTGGCGCGCAAACGTGTTGGCCTGTTGCCACAGGAGCGTACGCCTGTTCGTGAAGGTGCGGACATTGTCGACGCAAACGATAAACCGGTAGGTAAAGTATGCAGTGGGGGCTTTGGCCCGACACTCGCTGCACCTGTCGCAATGGGTTATATCGATAGTGAACATGCTGCACTCGACACTGCACTGTTTGCCGTGGTGCGTGGAAAGAAGGTGGCCTTGAAAGTCAGCAAAATGCCTTTCGTGACACCACGTTACTACCGTGGCTGAAACGGCTTTGTGAAGGTTTTGGGCAGCGTCGACATATTCGTTTTCGAACCTGCCCAATAACTTTTGAACATGGCGCCAGGCCAGGCGCCATGCCGTTTCCGACAAATCGGTCGGTTATTGGCAAACGGCCAGTTTTCCATACGACCAAGGGCTTGTTTTTCGCTCGGCAGTTGGCGTAGAGTCACTGCACTGTGTTTGCATGGGTCGCAACAGTTCGTGACCTGGGCCAGTAGCCGAGATTTGCTACAACCCGTTCGACGTCTCTTACTTCCTGCAACCCAGCCCAGTAATCTTTCGCTTACAAAAAAGTGCGAAAGAAACTGTCATCAAAATTTAAGTTTCATAGGAAATAAGACAATGGCTGAGCGTCAGAAGGGTACCGTCAAGTGGTTCAATGACGAAAAAGGTTACGGCTTCATCACCCCAGAAAGCGGTCCGGATCTCTTCGTGCACTTCCGCGCTATCGAAGGCAACGGCTTCAAGAGCCTGAAAGAAGGCCAGCAAGTAACCTTCGAAGCAGTCCAGGGCCAGAAAGGCATGCAGGCTGACAAGGTTCAACCTGTCTGAATCCAGCACCAGACTTTGAAAAGCCCCTGCCAAGTGCAGGGGCTTTTTTTTGCCCGTAGAATAGTAGGCTCGTCTTTCGGAGCGTCCTGCATGTCAAAGCCTCTACTCACACCCCAGGGGGATTTTCCGCCGGTCGGCCTGGGCCGGCGCCTGGCAGCGATGTTCTATGACTTTTTACTGTGCACCGCGTTGCTGATCGTGACCGCCGGCGCCTACAAGATGATTCAGATGTCGATCATCGGTGAAGCACGCATGCGCGAGCTGACCGAGGCTGGCGCACTGGATGGCGACCCACTGCTGTCTACGGTATTGCTGTTTGCCCTGTTCGGCTTCTTTGCCAAGTTCTGGACCCACGGTGGGCAGACGCTCGGTATGCAGGTATGGGGCGTTCGGGTGCAGAATGCCGATGGTTCGGCCATCAGCCTGTGGCAGGCGCTATTGCGGTTCGTCGTATCGATCGCCTCGTGGCTGTGCCTGGGGCTGGGTTTTTTCTGGGTGCTGATCGACAAGCGCAAGCGCGGTTGGCATGACATCTATTCGGAAAGCCAGCTGGTGCGGGTGCCTAAACAGAAGAAATAAGCCAGAGGATTGGCGTTGCCGGTTCGGGCCCTTTCTTGATGCTTGCGCGGTACCTGTAGGAGCGGGTTTACCCGCGAAGAGGCCGGAATAGATCAACACCCATGAAAAAGCCGACCCTGAGGTCGGCTTTCTTGTGTACCTCAGGCTATTACCCTGCCCGGCGCAACAACCACAGGCCGGCCAAGGCACAGATGCCCCCCGGTATCACTACCGCCAGCAGCGGCGGGAAGCCGAATACCTGGCTCGAAGGCCCGAGCAGGTCCTGGCCAATGCGAAACACGAAGCCCACCAGTACACCCGTGAACACACGCTGACCAAGGGTTACCGAACGCAGCGGGCCAAAGATGAACGAGATCGCCATCAGCACCAGGGCCGCCGTAACCATCGGCTGCAGCACCTTATTCCAGAACGCCAGCCAGTAACGGGAGTTGTTCAGGCCCTGGTCAGACAGGTAGTGGATGTAGTCCCACAACCCGGTAATCGAAAGCGACTCCGGCGCGAGGATCACGGTATTGAGCAGTTCTGGCGTGAGCGAAACATCCCAGCGTTCCTCCGGCGCGCTGACCACCTCGGTGTGGTCGCCACGGAAGTAGGTGGTACGCACATCAGCGAGCAGCCAGTGGTCGTTCTGGTACTGCGCACGGCGGGCAAAGCTCGAGGTGACGATCTTGCGCTCGCTGTCGAAGCGGTAGCGGGTCACGCCCAGCAGCAGGCCATTGGGCTGCACGGCGTTGATGTGCACATACTCCTCGCCCTGGCGGTGCCACATACCGCGCTTGGAACTTTGTGCTTCACCACCACCTTGGGCCAGGGAACGGTCGGCCTGGGCCTTGTTCTCGGTCACCGGAGCCACATATTCGCCAATCAGCAGACCAACCAGCATCAGCACCAGCATCGGTTTCATCACCGCCCAGACGATACGGCCGATGGACACGCCAGCCGCACGCATGATGGTCAGCTCGCTGCTGCTGGCCAGACTGCCAAGACCGATCAGGCAACCGATCAAGGCGGCCATTGGCAGCATTTCATACAGCCGCCGAGGTGCGGTAAGCAGGACATAGTTGCCCGCTTCCATCAACGTGTAGGTGTCACTCAGGTCGCCCATCTCATCGATGAAGGCGAAAAGCGAAGCCAGGCCGAGGATGATCCCCAGCACAGCCAGAATGGCCAGCAGCACGCTCTGGCCGATGTAGCGATCGAGCTTAGCCATGGGCCACCTCCGCACGGCGGGCGGCGCGTTTGAGGCGCAGCGGCTCCCAGTACATCAGGCCAAGGCCGATCAGCAGGAACAGGCCGTGGACCCACCACATGCCCAAGGCAATCGGCAGCTTGCCCTTCTCGAGGGCGCCGCGTACGGAAATCAGCATTGTCAGGTAGGCCATGTACAGAAGAATTGCCGGCAGCAGCTTGAGGAAGCGGCCCTGGCGCGGGTTGACCCGCGACAGCGGCACCGCCAGCAGGGTGACGACGAACACCAGGATCGGCAGCGACAGCCGCCATTGCAGCTCGGCACGCTCACGCAGGCCCTCCTTGCCGATCAGTTCGGAAGTGGGAAGCGCTTCGCGCTCGGTCACTTCCTCGGCGACTTCCGGCTTGGGCAGCAGCACGCCGTAGGTGTCATATTTGATGGCGCGGTAGTCGGCCTGGCCCGGGTTGCCGTCGTAGCGGTAACCGTTCTCCAGGACCAGGTAGCGGTTGCCGTCGGCCTGGATTTCCTGGTGGCCCTTCTCGGCGACCAGCACCGACGGGGCGCGGTCCTTGGTCTTGTCCTGGTTGAAGCGCTTCTCGGAGATGAACACCCCGCCCAGGTTGATACGGTCATCCGACAATTGCTCGGTATAGGTTACCCGCGAACCATCACGCAAGGTCTGGAAGCGGCCTGGCACCAAGGTGTCGAACTCGGTCAGGGCGTCCTGCTGGCTGATGATCTGCTGCACCTGGGCCACGCCCAGCGGGGCCAGGCTCAGGCTCAGCCAGGCCACCAGCAGGGCAACCAGGGCAGCCGGTGCCATGGTCATGCCCAGCAGGCGCTGCTGGCTCATGCCCGTGGCCGACAGTACGGTCATCTCGCTTTCCAGGTACAGGCGCCCGTAAGCCAGGAGGATGCCGAGGAACAGCCCCAGAGGCAGGATCAGTTGCAGGAAGCCTGGCAAGCGGAAGCCCATGATCAGGAACAACACGCCCGGGTCGAGCACGCCCTGGGCAGCCTGGGCCAGGTACTTGATGAAGCGCCCGCTCATGATGATCACCAACAGCACAGCGCTGACGGCGCTCAAGGTGACCAGGACCTCGCGGGACAGATAACGAAAGACGATCAAACCAGACACTCCTGGGTTGTCAGGGCGGACAGCCATGCAATGGCGCCAAACAATGACTTAGTACATCCAAGACCAATGCCGGTTCGCCAAAGGCGAACCTCCATGTAAAGTGCGCGCATTATCCTGTGATTGACCGCCCCTGTCACTTGGCCGCGTACGAAGGCGCACATCGGGGTTGTCAGCACGCTTGCCACAGGCTCAAACTGGCAGCTTTTCCGCTGGTGCGCGACGACGCGGCCAGGCCCGTCCAGAGCGCTGGAACACACAGCGCCATTCGTATCGATCATTCGGGGATCCTGTCATGGAACTGGTTGTAAAAAGCGTAGCTGCTGCATCCGTAAAAACCGCCACCCTGGTCCTTCCGGTAGGGGAAAACCGCAAGCTCGGCGCTGTTGCCAAGGCTGCCGACCAGGCCTGCGAAGGGGCCATCAGCGCCGTGCTCAAGCGCGGCGACCTGGCCGGCAAGCCGGGCCAGACCCTGCTGCTACAGAACCTCCCGGGCCTGAAGGCCGAGCGCGTGCTGCTGGTAGGTAGCGGCAAGGAAGAAGCCATGGGCGACCGCGCCTGGCGCAAACTGGTGACCAGTGTCGCTGGCGTGCTCAAGGGCCTGAACGGCACTGACGCAGTGCTGGCCCTGGACGATATCGCGGTCAGCAACCGCGACGCCCATTACGGCAAGTACCGCCTGCTGGCCGAAACCCTGCTGGACGGCGAGTATGTGTTCGACCGCTTCAAGAGCCAGAAAGCCGAGCCGCGCGCGCTGAAAAAGGTCACCCTGCTGGCCGACAAAGCCGGCCAGGCCGAAGTCGAGCGCGCGGTCAAGCATGCCAGCGCCATCGCCAGCGGCATGGCCTTCACCCGCGACCTTGGCAACCTGCCGCCTAACCTTTGCCACCCAAGCTTCCTGGCCGAACAGGCCAAAGACCTGGGCAAGGCGCACAAGGCCCTCAAGGTTGAAGTGCTGGACGAGAAAAAGATCAAGGACCTGGGCATGGGCGCGTTCTACGCCGTGGGTCAGGGCAGCGACCAGCCACCACGCCTGATCGTGCTCAATTACCAGGGCGGCAAAAAGGCCGACAAGCCTTTCGTGCTGGTGGGTAAAGGCATTACCTTCGACACCGGCGGCATCAGCCTCAAGCCAGGCGCCGGCATGGACGAAATGAAGTACGACATGTGCGGCGCCGCCAGTGTGTTCGGCACCCTGCATGCAGTGCTCGAACTGCAACTGCCGATCAACCTGGTGTGCCTGCTGGCCTGCGCCGAGAACATGCCAAGCGGCGGTGCTACCCGCCCGGGTGACATCGTCACCACCATGAGTGGCCAGACCGTGGAAATCCTCAACACCGATGCTGAAGGCCGCCTGGTGCTGTGCGACACCCTGACCTACGCCGAGCGCTTCAAACCGCAGGCGGTCATCGACATCGCCACCCTGACCGGCGCCTGCATCGTCGCCCTGGGCAGCCACACCTCCGGCCTGATGGGCAACAACGACGACCTGGTCGGGCAGTTGCTCGATGCCGGCAAGCGCGCCGACGACCGTGCCTGGCAGTTGCCGCTGTTCGATGAATACCAGGAACAACTGGACAGCCCGTTCGCCGACATGGGCAACATTGGTGGGCCGAAGGCCGGTACGATCACCGCTGGCTGCTTCCTGTCGCGCTTCGCCAAAGCCTACAACTGGGCGCACATGGACATCGCCGGTACCGCCTGGGTCAGTGGCGGCAAGGACAAAGGCGCCACTGGCCGCCCGGTACCTCTGCTGACCCAGTACCTGCTGGACCGCGCTGGCGCCTGACGCCGTGAATCCGGTGGTGCCTTGCGCGCCACCGGCCGGCGATTCCCACCATGAGCAAAGTCGACTTCTACATTCTGCCCACCGACTCGCTGTCGGCGCGGCTCGATTTCGCCTGCAAGCTGTGCGAAAAGGCCTGGCGCCTCGGCCACCAGGTCTATCTGCACTGCCAGGATGCAGAACAGCGCAGTGAACTGGACCAACGCTTGTGGCGCTTCAAGGGCGAGGCCTTCGTGCCCCACGACCTGGCCGAGGTGCATGCCGATACTGGCGTGGTTCTGGGCCTGGCCGACGACGCAGGTAAGCACTGTGGTCTGCTGATCAACCTCGGCGCCAGCGTGCCGGGCTTTGTCGGGCAGTTCGAGCGGGTGGCCGAAATCGTCGTTGAAGAGCCCGCTATCCGCCAATCAGCCCGAGAGCGATTCCGTTTCTACCGTGAACAGGGCTATGCTCTGCAAGACCACCGCTTACAGCGACTTTGACGACGATGGACAAGCCCTCCCCTTTGCCCGATTCCGCCCACCTGCTCGATGACCTCGAGTCGATCCGTCAGCTGCTTGGCGACGCCGACCTGCAACCGCCGCTGCTCACCGAGACGGTAGAGCAGATTCCGTTGCTGCTGGACGAAACCGCCAGCGCCCCCGCGGCGCCCGCCGAACCGGTCGCTGCCGAACCCGAGGACGACCCGCAGGCCCGCCGCCAGGACACCCTGCTGCACCTGGAAAGCGAGCTGCGTGCCGCAGCGCAGATGATCATGCAAGACGTGATCAACGACTTCACCCCGCATATCGAGAACGAAATCAAGCGCCGGCTGGATGCGCGGATCGAGCGGCTGATCAAGCGTTCCGAGTAGAACCGGGCAGCGGTGTCGCCTGCTTCGCGGGCAAGCCCGCTCCCACAGGTTCGAAGCCTGCGCTTTGCCCGCGAGGCAGGCGACACTGTTCCGACAGTTGTCAGCAGCTTGTCGCCTGCGGCCCCCAGCTTGGTTATACTTCCCGGCTTTCCCGAATAAATGCACAGGGTCCCGCCGCGCATGGATAAGACCTACCAGCCGCACGCAATCGAAACTTCCTGGTACAACACCTGGGAGTCCGAGAACTATTTCGCTCCACAAGGTGCAGGCGAGTCCTACACCATCATGATCCCGCCGCCGAACGTGACCGGCAGCCTGCACATGGGCCACGGGTTCAACAACGCGATCATGGACGCCCTGATCCGTTTCCGCCGCATGCAAGGCCGCGATACCCTGTGGCAGCCAGGCACCGATCACGCGGGTATCGCCACGCAGATGCTGGTCGAGCGCCAACTTGAAGCCAAAGGCCAGAACCGTCATGACCTGGGCCGCGAAAAGTTCCTGGAAAAGGTCTGGGAATGGAAGGATCAGTCCGGTGGCAACATCAGCCGCCAGATTCGCCGCCTGGGCTCGTCGGTAGACTGGAGCCGCGAGCGCTTTACCATGGACGATGGCCTGTCCGAAGCAGTGAAAGAAGCGTTCGTGCGCCTGCATGAAGACGGCCTTATCTACCGCGGCAAGCGCCTGGTCAACTGGGACACCAAGCTGCACACAGCCATCTCCGACCTCGAAGTGGAAAACCACGACGAGAAAGGCCACCTGTGGAACCTGCGCTACCCGCTGGCCGACGGCGCCAAGACCGCCGAAGGCCAGGACTACCTGGTGGTTGCCACCACGCGTCCGGAAACCCTGCTGGGTGACGCCGCCGTGGCAGTCAACCCGAACGACGAACGCTACCAGGCACTGATCGGCAAATTCGTCGAGCTGCCATTGGTCGGCCGCCGCATCCCGATCATCGCCGATGACTATTGCGACCCCGAGTTCGGTACCGGTTGCGTGAAGATCACCCCGGCCCACGACTTCAACGACTACGAAGTCGGCAAGCGTCACAACCTGCCGCTGCTGAACATCTTCGACAAGAATGCCTTCGTGCTGGCCAACGCCCAGGCCTTCAACCTCGACGGCAGCGTCAACGAGCAGGTCGACACCCAACTGCCGGCCCAGTACGCCAACCTTGACCGCTTTGTCGCGCGCAAGCAGATCGTCGCCGACCTGGACGCCCAGGGCCTGCTGGTCAGCATCGACGACCACGCCCTGAAAGTGCCGAAAGGCGACCGCTCCGGCACGGTCATCGAGCCGTGGCTGACCGACCAGTGGTACGTTTCCACCAAGCCGCTGGCAGAACCTGCCATCGCTGCCGTGGAAGATGGCCGCATCCAGTTCGTGCCCAAGCAATACGAGAACATGTACTTCTCCTGGATGCGTGATATCCAGGACTGGTGCATCAGCCGCCAGCTGTGGTGGGGCCACCGTATTCCGGCGTGGTACGACGAGGCTGGCCAGGTCTACGTCGGCCGCAGCGAGGAAGAAGTACGCACCAAGCACAAGCTGGGCGCCGACGTGGTCCTGCGCCAGGATGACGACGTACTCGACACCTGGTTCAGCTCGGGCCTGTGGACGTTCTCCACCCTGGGCTGGCCGGAACAGACCGAATTCCTCAAGAAGTTCCATTCCACCGACGTGCTGGTGACTGGCTTCGACATCATCTTCTTCTGGGTTGCGCGCATGATCATGCTGACCATGCACCTGATCAAGAACGAAGACGGCACCCCGCAGGTACCGTTCAAGACCGTGTACGTGCACGGCCTGGTACGTGACGGCCAGGGCCAGAAGATGTCCAAGTCCAAGGGTAACGTGCTGGACCCGCTGGACATCGTCGACGGTATCACCCTCGACGCCCTGCTGGAAAAACGCACCAGCGGCATGATGCAGCCCAAGCTTGCCGAGAAGATCGCCAAGCAGACCAAAGCCGAGTTCCCCGAAGGTATTGCCAGCTACGGCACCGACGCCCTGCGCTTCACCTTCTGCTCGCTGGCCTCGACTGGCCGCGACATCAAGTTCGACATGGGCCGCGTCGAAGGCTATCGCAACTTCTGCAACAAGATCTGGAACGCCGCCCGCTACGTGCTGGACAAGGGTGAAGACTGTGGCCAGAACGGCGAAGCCTACGAGCTGTCGCTGGCCGACCGCTGGATCATCTCGCAGCTTCAGCGTACCGAAGCCGAAGTAACCCGCCAGCTGGAGCAGTTCCGCTTCGACCTGGCCAGCCAGGCGCTGTACGAGTTCATCTGGAACCAGTACTGCGACTGGTACCTGGAGCTGTCCAAACCGGTACTGTGGGACGAAAACGCCCCGGTAGAGCGCGCCCGCGGCACTCGCCGCACCCTGGTGCGCGTACTGGAAGTGGCACTGCGTCTTGCGCATCCGTTCATGCCGTTCATCACCGAAGAAATCTGGCAGCGCATCGCGCCGCTGGCCGGCATCGACGGCAAGACCATCATGCTGCAGCCATGGCCAGTGGCCAACGAAGCACGCATTGACGCCGCTGCCGAAGGCGACATCGAGTGGCTGAAAGAGCTGATGGTCGGCCTGCGCAATATCCGCGCCGAAATGAACATCGGCCCCGGCAAGCCGCTGCCGCTGTTCCTGAAGAACGCCAACGCCGACGACCAGCGCCGCCTGCAGGAAAACGAAGCGCTGCTGAAGAAGCTCGCCAAGGTCGAGTCGTTCACCGTACTGGGTGATGCCGACGAAGCGCCGCTGTCGGCCACCGCCCTGGTAGGTGACCTGCAAGTGCTGGTGCCAATGGCCGGGCTGATCGACAAGGATGCCGAGCTGGCGCGCCTGAACAAGGAAATCCAGCGTCTGCAAGGTGAAGTGCAACGTGTTGGCGGCAAGCTGTCCAACGCAGCCTTCGTCGACAAGGCCCCGCCTGCCGTGATCGAGAAAGAACGCGCCAAGCTGGCCGAGTCTGAACAGGCCCTGGCCAACTTCACCGAGCAGCATGCGCGGATTGCTGCGCTGTAATCACTAGAGAGACCGTTGGGGCCGCTGCGCGGCCCTTTCGCGACACAAGGCCGCTCCCACAGGACGGCGCCAACCTTCAAGGCGCCACCCTCCTGTGGGAGCGGCCTTGTGTCGCGAAAGGGCTGCATAGCAGCCCCAGGTTCTTCAAGCCACCGCTCGTATAGGGCTGGACACTGCCATGACCCCGAACAAGCCCACCCTGCACCCGCGCAACCGCCACCAGGGTCGCTACGACTTCCCCAGCCTGATCAAGGCCCACCCTGATCTGGCCCGTTTCACCATCACCAACCCCCACGGCAAGCCCAGCATCGACTTTGCCAACCCCGAAGCCGTACGCGTGTTCAACCGTGCACTGCTCAAGGCCCAGTACGGCATCCAGCACTGGGACATCCCGGCCGATTACCTGTGCCCGCCCATTCCTGGCCGTGCCGACTACATCCACGTAGCCGCCGACCTGTTGGCCGATGACAATGCCGGCGACGTCCCAAGGGGCGCCCAAGTGCGCGCGCTGGACATCGGCGTGGGGGCCAACTGCATCTATCCACTGCTGGGCCACAGCGACTACCGCTGGCGCTTCCTCGGCTCAGACATCGACCCGGTGGCTCTGGCCTCGGCCAAGGCTATCGTCCAGGCCAATGGCCTGGGCAAAGCCATTTCCCTGCGCCAGCAGGCCAGCCGAGCGCACATCCTCAGCGGCCTGCTGCAGGAGGGCGAACGCTTCGACCTGACACTGTGCAACCCGCCCTTCCATGCCTCACGCGACGAAGCCACCCGCGGCAGCCAGCGCAAATGGAAGAACCTCGGCAAGCAGGACCCCAAACGCAAGCTGCCGGTGCTGAACTTCGGTGGCCAGAACAATGAACTGTGGTGCGAAGGCGGAGAAATCCGCTTTGTCACCCAGCTGGTTGGCGAAAGCGTGCAGTACGCCGAACAGGTGCTGTGGTTCACCAGCCTGGTGTCCAAGGCCAGCAACCTGCCAGGAATCGAAGCCGCACTGAAGAAATCCGGCGCCAAGGCCGTGCGCATCATTGAGATGGGCCAGGGACAGAAACAGAGCCGCATGGTCGCCTGGAGCTTCCATGACGACGCCGCACGCCAGACCTGGCACGCCCAGCGTAAATCACAGGCATGAAAAAACCGCGCCCGGGCAAGCCGGGCGCGGTTTCGTCAAAACAACAATTACTTGTTGATGGCGTCGGTCAGCACTTTGGCTGGAACGAACTTGACGACTTTCTTGGCAGCGATTTCGATGGCAGCGCCAGTCGAAGGGTTGCGGCCGGTACGGGCAGGACGCTCGGAGACTTTCAGCTTGCCGATGCCTGGCAGAGTGATTTCAGCGCCGTTTTCCAGTTGGTCGGCAACGATCTGGCCCAGTTGCTCCAGAGCATTCTTGGCGGTGGCTTTTGGCGCGGCGATCGATTCGGCGATGTCGGCAATCAGTTGGTCTTTGGTCAATGCCATGGTGGTGTTCCTTCCCTATCAAATTCGATGGTTATGCAGCGAACTACGACGTTATCGGGCCAGCCCCTTGAAATGGAGGGCCGCGCCAATCGCGTATGTAGATACGAAAATCGGCGTTTGGTTCGACACGGCGAAAGCGTGCTGCCAGCAATGCGCCACACGAGGGGCGCAAGACCGCGCAAAACTACCACAGGAATGGATAAATATCCGCTTCGCACTTTGATTAAATGCAGGTTTTTCGGGGGTTTCAGCTGAAAAACCACAAAATTGAACAAAAAACGAACAACAGACATATCTGCCAACATACGGCCACTGCATCACCTCAGGTCTAGGTTAAACTTGGCAACTTTTGCAGCTCGCCGAGAATTCCATGCCAATCCGTCATTGCATCGTTCACCTGATCGACAAAAAGCCCGATGGCAGCCCCGCCGTGCTGCATGCTCGTGACTCCGAACTGGCTGCCTCCGATGCCATCGAAAACCTGCTGGCCGACCTCAATGACAGCTACAACGCCAAGCAAGGCAAGGCCTGGGGCTTTTTCCACGGCGAATCGGGGGCCTACCCGCTGAGCGGCTGGCTGAAGCAGTACCTGGATGAAGAAAAGGACTTCACCGCCTTCAGCCGCGTGGCTGTCGAGCACCTGCAGAAGCTGATGGAAGAGTCCAACCTGTCCACCGGCGGCCACATCCTGTTTGCCCACTATCAGCAAGGCATGACCGAGTACCTGGCGATCGCCCTGCTGCACCATAGCGAAGGCGTGGCGGTGAATGCCGAGCTCGACGTGACCCCTTCGCGTCACCTCGACCTTGGCCAGCTGCACCTGGCAGCACGCATCAACCTGTCGGAGTGGAAGAACAACCAGAACTCCAGGCAGTATATTTCGTTCATCAAGGGCAAGAACGGCAAGAAGGTGTCGGACTACTTCCGCGACTTCATCGGCTGCCAGGAGGGCGTCGACGGCCCGGGCGAAACCCGCACCCTGCTCAAGGCCTTCAGCGATTTCGTCGAAAGTGAAGACCTGCCGGAAGAATCTGCCCGCGAAAAGACCCAGACCCTGGTCGAGTACGCCACTACCCAGACCAAGCTGGGCGAGCCGGTGACGCTGGAAGAGCTGTCCAGCCTGATCGACGAGGATCGCCCCAAAGCGTTCTACGATCACATCCGCAACAAGGACTACGGCCTGTCGCCGGAAATTCCTGCTGACAAACGCACACTCAACCAGTTCCGCCGTTTCACCGGGCGTGCAGAGGGGCTGTCGATCAGCTTCGAGGCACATCTGCTGGGGGACAAGGTGGAGTATGACGAAGCGGCGGGGACCTTGATCATCAAGGGGCTGCCAACAACGTTGGTGGATCAGCTGAAGCGCCGCAAGGACTGATATCCCCCAAGCCGCCAAAGGAGGCCACCAGTGCCTCCTTCGCCGACTTGCGCAGCCGTTTCACCAACCGCTCCTGGCGCAGCGCCGCGCTCTTGTCCGGCCACTGCTCCACATAGACCAGTGCCTGGGCCGGGCTGGTCTTGAAATAGCGGGCGCCCTGCCCTTTCTGATGCGCGGCGAACCGACGCTGCGGGTCATCGCTGATGCCGCAATACAACGAGCCATTGGCTGCCCTTACCAGATAAACGAACCAGGGCTTACCAACAGCAGGTTCGACGACTTCACTCACCCTGGGCCTGCTGGAATGCGCGCAACCCCTTGAATGCCCGCAGGCGGACCTTGTTCTGCATCAGCGGCGACCACCCCAGCAGCATTCCAGGAATACCCAACGCTTGCCGCGACCAGCGCCACAGGTCAAAGGTGTCGTCATGCTGGCAAATCAGCCCATCACGAATGACAAAGCGTGCCTGGATATCGTTGACCACAATACGCCCGGTCTGGCTGAACAGGTAGGTAGCCACCCAGTGCGCGCTGCCACTGTGCTCATCTGCGCGTATGCTGTCGAATGTCAGGGTGAAGTCCTTGGCGCGAGTAGTGAGCATCCGCCACATATCGCCTGCGTCCTTGCCGCGCAGGGTGCCGAACACCGGGTCGCTGAAAACGATATCGTTGCTGTAGCAGGCCAGCATGGCGTCGGCATCCAGGCGCTGGAAAGCCTGGTAGAAGCGGGTGATCAGGGCGCGGTTGGCATCGCTCATGGGGGGCTGGTCCGTCCTAGGTTCGAAAACTGCACGATAATCTGCCCCGATGGCTTATGCCAGTACCGTCCTCTTGGCGGGTAAGAGGACGTACTGCAAAACAGGCCTCAGACTTTCTCGCTGGTCACCTTCACATGCAGCGCCCGCCCGGCCCCCAGACCGAACACGATGGCGCCGACGCCCAGCACCGCAAAAATCCAGCCCAGGGCCGCCCAGCCGCCAGTCAGGTCATGCACCAGGCCCACCGCAAATGGCCCCATCGAAGCCAGGGTATAACCCACCCCTTGGGCCATGCTCGACAAGTTCGCCGCCACGTGGGCATCCTTCGAGCGCAGCACGATCAAGGTCAGTGCCAGGGCAAAGGTACCGCCCTGCCCCAGGCCCAGCACAATGGCCCACCCCCACAGTCCGGAAAGTGGCGCATACAGGCAACCGAACAGCCCCGCCAGCGTACCGGACATGACCACCACGATCGCCAGCCGCTGGTCCTTGCCGCGGGTGGCCAGCCAGGGGGCGCTGAGCGAGCTGATCAACTGCACGATTACCGACCCTGACAGCACCAGCCCTGCCTCGGTCGGGCTGAGGCCGCGGCCGATCAGGATCGATGGCAACCAACCGAACACGATGTAAGCCAGTGATGACTGCAGGCCCATGTACAGGGTCACCTGCCAGGCCAATGGATCACGCCACAGGCCTCGCACGCGATAGGCCACCTTGTGCAGACCATGCCCCTGGCGGGCCTGTGGCAGCCACACCAGCATGGCCAGCAAGGCCGGCAGCACCCAGAAGCCCAACCCTAGTGCCCAGCTGCCGTCGAAATGCTGGGCCAAAGGTACGGTGGCACCCGCGGCCATGGCAGCGCCCAGGCATAATGCCATGGTATAGACGCCGGTCAGCGTGCCAGCGTGCTGCGGAAAGTCGCGCTTGACGATACCCGGCAACAACACGCCGATAATGCCGATGCTGGCCCCCGCCATCAGGCTGCCGAGGAACACCCCAATAGCCCCAAAGGTGCTTCGTACCACGAGGCCAAGTGCCAGGGTGACGAGGATGCCAAGAATCACCCGCTCGCTGCCAAAGCGCCGCGCCAGCACCGGCGCCAAGGGAGCAAACAGGCCCAGGCAGAGCACCGGCAAGGTGGTCAGCAATCCAGCCTGCGAAGCATTCAGCCCCAGGCCTTCAGATACTTGGCCCAGCACCGGCGCCATGCTTGACAATGCCGGGCGCAGGTTCAGGGCCACCAGCACCAGGCCCAGCAGCAACAACCAGGGCCGCCGCAGCACCACAGCCTGCTGCTGGACCTGCTCGTCGTCAGCTTCAGCGTCGATCAGCAGCTCATCGAGATCCCGCTCGTCCGACGGGGTATTACGGGTGATGGATTCAGCCATGGCCTTCTCGGTGTCAGGATTCAATGAGGGTACGGCTCAGGCGCTTGGCCCGTTCAGCGTCATGCTGCTCGATGGCGTCGAGGATCTGCCCATGCAAGTCGAACGTAGCCTGGCAGCGCGGAACGGTCGCCATATTGTGTTGCAGAGCGGCAGCCACGACTCCGGAAAAGTAACGGTACAGCTCGCTTAATGCCGGGTTGTGGGCGGCATCGACCAGCCGCTGGTGGAACACCAGGTCGCAGGCCACATAGGCATCGACATCGCCGTGAAAATGCCCGGCACTGCCTTCCAGAGCATCCCGTAGCGCTTGCAGGTCGGCATCGGTACGGCGCAAAGCTGCCAGGCCGACGGCCTCCGCCTCGAGGATATGGCGGGTTTCACGGGCCTGATCGGGCGTACAGCGGGACATCGCATGCACCGCCTGCAGCGGGTCCTGGGCAGTGCGCAGGTAGCTGCCGTCGCCCTGGCGAATTTCCACCAGGCCACTGAACGCCAGCACGCGCATGGCCTCACGCACGGTGTTGCGGCTGATGCCCAGTTGCAAGGCAAGCTCTGGCTCGGTAGGCAGGCGCTGACCGACCTGCCAATCGCCCAGCACGATGCATTCGCGCATGCGCTCTACGGCCAACTCCACCAGGGAGCGCTTGGTCAGCTCTGTATTCATGCCACTCAACCAATCATCCGACGAATTGGTGCAGCTTACTGGATTGCAGGCAAAAACGTAAACCACCTGGTATTTCTGCCAGTTGTGGGCATGCCACTTTGTTGCAACGCTCGTTGCGTGCTTTCAAGGATGCGACCCCATGCGACTGGCAAGTTTGCTGTTATTGCTGTTCCTGGCCCTGCAGCCGGGCTGTGACCCGGCCCGGCACCCGAGCCGCCCTAAAACCTTGCTCATCGGCCTTGACGGCGTGCAATTGCAGCAGTACCTGCAACTGGGCGATGCGACCAACCTGAAACAGCGGCTGCACTACGGCAAGGCTTACGCCGGGGGGATCAATGGTAAAGCCAGCGAGCAACCCACCTTGAGTGGCCCAGGCTGGATCACTTTGCTGACCGGCGTGTGGAGCAACAAGCATGGCGTTGAATCGGACGACGACTCGCAACGGGTAAACCCGGCGTTTCCTAGCCTGTTCAAGCGGCTACGCCTGGCCTACCCCAATGCCTACCTCTCCAGCATCGTCAACTGGTCGCCCATCAACACGGCATTTCTGCTGGAGGACGCCCATGGCGCCGATGTACGCGAAAGTGGTTTGCCAGATGAACAAGTGATTGAACGAACGTTGCAGATCCTCGGCGACACACCCGCTGATTTCACGTTCATTCAATTGGACGAACCTGACCAGATTGGCCATCACAGGGGTTATGGTGAGCGCTATGCGCAGGCGTTGCGCAAGGCCGACAGCGAGATCGGGCGGCTGTTGGACAAGGTAGACCAGCGACGTCGCATGTTCCCACAGGAAGACTGGCTGGTACTCGTCAGTACCAACCATGGCCGGGACTATTGGGGCAAAGGCCATGGTGGTGCTTCGGAGCAGGAAAAGCGTATTTTCATCGCCAGCAACAAGCCGTTGAATGAGGAGCTGACCGAGCTGAGCATTCCCGTGGAGATGCCTGGACCCGGCAACCTGTACGGGCTACCCGCGCAGACCTCAGTAGCGCCTACGGTGCTGCGCCACATGGGCCTCAAGCTGCAGCCGGAATGGCTATTGGACGGCACGCCTTTACTGGGTGATACCGGCGTACGCAAGGCGCGGGCCGACGAAAACAAAGGACGGCTACGCTGGAATAGCAGCGCCAATGGCTATCTGACTATTATCAAGAACGGCCATGTGGTTGCCCAGGTTGCGGCCAGAGACGAGCAATGGACCGATCCGGAAGGGATGGACAAGCAGAACGATTATGTACTGGTGCTTGATGGTACACCGTCGGCGGTGCGCAACAGGCCGGCAGCCAAGCCGTTTTTGATCGAAGACCGCCGCTATTAAGCCCTTGCGAAGCAACTGTTCTGTCGCTTCTCAAGGGCTTGCGCGATCCCCGTAGGAGCGGGTTCACCCGCGAAAGGGCCGGACCTGCTGGCCAATATCCCCGGTCATTCACCGTCGCAGCCGTCACCGTATTCGCGGGTGAACCCGCTCCTACATTGGACGCGCACAGGCTGTTGTAGGAGCGGGTTCACCCGCGAATGGGCCGGGCCTGCTGGCCAATTTCCTCCGGCCGTTCGCCGCTGCCGCCGCTACCGTATTCGCGGGTAAACCCGCTCCTACGATGGACGCGCACAGGCTGTTGTAGGAGCGGGTTCACCCGCGAATGGGCCGGGCCTGCTGGCCAATTTCCACCGACCGTTCGCCGCTGCCGCCGCTACCGTATTCGCGGGTAAACCCGCTCCTACACGTCAGTTCAACGCATCCAGCAGTGCCTGGTTCATTTCCGGCGTACCGATGGTGATCCGCAGGAACTGGGCAATACGCGGCTGCTTGAAGTGGCGCACGATCACGCCCTGCTCGCGCAAGCGTGCCGCCAGCTCGCCAGCATCCTGCTGGGGGTGGCGGGCGAAGATGAAGTTGGCAGCCGACGGCAGCACCTCAAAGCCCTTGGCCTGCAACTGCCCGACCAGTTCCTCGCGGCTGTCTATCACCTTGCGGCAGGTTTCCTCGAAATACTCACGGTCTTCGAACGCCACCGCCGCGCCGACTATAGCTGCACGGTCCAGCGGATAGGAGTTGAAGCTGTTCTTGATCCGCTCCAGCGCTTCGATCAGGTCCGGGTGCCCTACCGCCAGGCCAACTCGCAGACCCGCCAGCGAGCGCGACTTCGACAGCGTCTGGGTAACCAGCAGGTTATCGTAGCGGTCCACCAGGCTGATCGCCGTTTCACCACCGAAATCGATGTAGGCCTCATCCACAACCACCACCGAATCACGGTTGGCCTGCAGCAACTGCTCCACCACCTGCAACGGCATCAGGCAACCGGTCGGCGCGTTGGGGTTGGGGAAGATGATGCCAGCGTTGGGCTTTTTGTAGTCCTCGATGCGGATCTGGAACTGCTCATCCAGCGCCACCTGTTCGAAGGCAATGCCGTACAGCCCGCAGTAGACCGGGTAGAAGCTGTAGCTGATGTCCGGGAACAGCAGGGGCGCATCGTGCTGGAACAGGCCATGGAAGATGTGCGCCAGCACCTCGTCCGAGCCGTTGCCGACAAACACTTGCGCCGGCGTCACGCCGTAGTACTCGGCCACCGCTTGCTTGAGACGGTCACCGTTCGGGTCCGGATACAGGCGCAGGTTATCGTTAAGCTCGCCGCGCATGGCCTCCAGCGCCTTGGGTGACGGGCCATAGGGGTTTTCGTTGGTGTTCAGCTTGACCAGGCGCGCCAGCTTGGGTTGCTCGCCCGGCACGTAAGGCACCAGGCCCTTGACGAAGGGGCTCCAGAATCGACTCATGCTCAGTTCCCCTTGTCTTGGGTCAGGATACGGTATTCGGCACTACGGGCGTGGGCAGTAAGCGACTCGCCACGGGCCAGGACCGAGGCAGTGTGGCCCAGCTCGGACGCGCCCTGCTCGGAGCAGAAGATGATCGACGACCGCTTCTGGAAGTCATACACCCCCAGCGGCGACGAAAAACGCGCGGTACCTGAAGTGGGCAGCACGTGGTTAGGGCCAGCGCAGTAATCGCCCAGCGCTTCGCTGGTGTGGCGGCCCATGAATATCGCGCCAGCGTGGCGAATGTGTGGCAGCCAGGCTTGCGGGTCGGCCACCGACAGCTCCAGGTGCTCCGGTGCGATACGGTTGGCCACTTCCATGGCCTGCTGCATGTCTCGCACCTGGATCAGCGCACCACGGCCATTGATCGACTTCTCGATGATATCGGCACGCTCCATGGTCGGCATCAGCTTGTCGATGCTGGCGGCCACGCGATCGAGGAAGGCGGCATCCGGGCTGACCAGGATGGCCTGGGCGTCTTCGTCGTGCTCGGCCTGGGAGAACAGGTCCATTGCGATCCAGTCCGGGTCGGTCTGGCCGTCGCACACCACGAGAATTTCCGAGGGGCCGGCGATCATGTCGATGCCTACCTGGCCGAACACGTGGCGCTTGGCGGTGGCAACGTAGATGTTGCCCGGGCCGACGATCTTGTCCACCTGCGGCACGCTTTCAGTGCCGTAGGCCAGCGCAGCCACGGCCTGGGCACCGCCGACGGTGAACACCCGGTCGACACCGGCGATGCAGGCAGCCGCCAGCACCAGCTCGTTGACCTCACCCCGCGGGGTCGGTACCACCATCACCACTTCAGCCACGCCGGCAACCTTGGCCGGGATGGCGTTCATCAGCACCGACGACGGGTACGACGCCTTGCCGCCCGGCACATACAGGCCAGCACGGTCCAGCGGGGTGACCTTCTGGCCGAGCACGGTGCCGTCGGCCTCGGTGTACTGCCAGGAATCCTGCTTCTGCCGCTCGTGATAGATGCGCACACGGTTGGCGGCCTTTTCCAGGGCTTCACGCTGGACGGGGGTGATACGGGTCAGCGCCAGTTCCAGGCGCGCGCGATCAAGGATCAGGTCGTCAATCGACTTGGCATCAACGCCATCGAAACGCTGGGTGAATTCCACCAGTGCCGCATCGCCGCGTTCGCGCACGGCCTTGATGATGTCGAGCACGCGCTGATTGACCGCGTCATCGGACACACTTTCCCAGCTCAGCAGATGATCCAGATGTCGGGCGAAATCCGGATCAGCAGCGTTGAGACGGGCAATTGCAGTGGACACGGTCATGGCGAGGGCCTCGTAATAATAGCGAATGCTCAGGCGCCCTAGGGGATTGGGCGAAAAGTGCCTGCGCGACGACCATGCTACGTTAAAAACAGGCTCGGAATGCTCATTTGCAACCAGCAAAGTCGGGCGCGACCCCGGCCGTTCCTCGCCTGTTTTCGTTCTTGCATGATCGCCGCTCGGCGACTTTTCGCACAATCCCAAGCTACCAGTCCATCCGCGCGGGCACCCGAGAAAAATGGCTATGACGCGGATAGACGGGCGCGACAGCGAAGGCCGCGCGCAGCAAGTAGAGCGTTAGCCGCGGTGTCGCGATTCGACCGCTTCGCGCAGCGTCTCGATCAGACTCTGGATACGGGCGTGCTGCATTTTCATGGAGGCTTTGTTGACCACCAGGCGCGAGCTGATCGTGGCGATCAGCTCCTGGGGCTCCAGGCCGTTGGCACGCAGGGTGTTGCCGGTGTCGACCACGTCGATGATCTTGTCGGCAAGGTTGATCAGCGGTGCAAGCTCCATCGAGCCATACAGCTTGATAATGTCGACCTGGCGACCTTGTTCGGCGTAGTAACGCTTGGCTACGTTGACAAACTTGGTGGCCACGCGCAGGCGCCCCTTGGGCTCGGCTGCGCCGACTACGCCCGCGGTCATCAGCTTGCATTGGGCAATCTGCAGGTCCAGGGGCTCATACAGGCCCTGGCCGCCGTACTCCATCAGCACGTCCTTGCCGGCCACACCCAGGTCGGCGGCACCATGCTCGACATAGGTCGGCACGTCGGTGGCACGCACGATCAGCAGACGCACGTCGTCCTGCGTGGTAGGGATGATCAGCTTGCGGCTCTTGTCCGGGTTTTCGGTCGGCACGATGCCAGCCTCGGCCAGCAACGGCAAGGTATCGTCGAGAATACGGCCTTTGGAAAGCGCGATGGTCAACATTGGAACGTCGGTCCTTAAGCGGCTGCTGCCGGCCAGGTCATCGACCTGGCCGCATTCAATTCAAAAGGTGCGTCCTTGCACCCGCGGGGCATTAGCCCGGTACGCGGCGGATTTTCGCGCCGAGCATCTGCAGTTTTTCCTCGATGCACTCGTAACCACGGTCGATGTGGTAGATGCGATCGATCAGGGTATCGCCTTCGGCAACCAGCGCCGACAGCACCAGGCTGGCGGAAGCACGCAGGTCGGTGGCCATGACCGGGGCACCCTTCAGCGCCTTGACGCCAGTGACGATGGCGGTGTTGCCTTCGACCTGGATCTGCGCGCCCATGCGGTGCATTTCGTAAACGTGCATGAAGCGGTTTTCGAAGATGGTCTCGATCACCGCGCCAGTGCCTTCGGCAATGGCATTCAGCGAGATGAACTGCGCCTGCATGTCGGTCGGGAACGCCGGGTACGGGGCGGTACGCAGGTTGACGGCTTTCGGCCGCTTGCCATGCATGTCCAGTTCGATCCAGTCTTCGCCGGTGGTGATGTCGGCACCCGCTTCCTTGAGTTTTTCCAGCACGGCTTCAAGGATGGTAGGGTCGGTGTCCTTGACCTTGACACGGCCACCGGTCACGGCAGCGGCGACCAGGTAGGTACCGGTCTCGATGCGGTCCGGCATCACGCGGTAGTTGGCCGAATCCAGTCGTTCGACACCATCGATGGTGATGGTGTCGGTACCTGCACCTTGAATGTTCCCGCCCATGGCGTTGATGAAGTTGGCCAGGTCGACCACTTCAGGCTCACGCGCGGCGTTCTGCAACACGCTGCGGCCCTTGGCCAAGGCAGCGGCCATCATGATGTTCTCGGTACCGGTCACGCTGACGGTGTCGAAGAAGAAGTGCGCACCGCGCAGGCCACCTTCAGGTGCCTTGGCCTTGATATAGCCGCCTTCCACTTCGATCTTCGCCCCCATGGCCTCAAGACCACGGATATGCAGATCGACCGGGCGCGAGCCGATGGCGCAACCGCCAGGCAGGGCCACTTCGGCCTCACCGAAACGGGCAACCATCGGGCCCAGCACCAGGATCGAGGCGCGCATGGTCTTGACCAGCTCGTACGGCGCGACCAGGGTCTTGATGGTGCGTGGATCGATCTCCACCGACAGCTTTTCGTCGATCACAGGCTCGATGCCCATGCGCCCGAACAGCTCGATCATGGTGGTGATGTCGTGCAGGTGCGGCAGGTTGCCCACGGTGACCGGGCCATCGGCCAGCAGAGTCGCTGCCAGAATCGGCAGGGCTGCGTTCTTCGCCCCCGAAATGCGGATCTCGCCGTCAAGGCGAGCGCCGCCAGTAATAATCAGTTTGTCCATTGGAGTCTCGCCGCCAAGTTGGCTCAGGTGCGCTCAGCCCAGGCTGCGCTGCTGAAAAATTTCATGGTTACCGCATGGATGCTGCCATTGGCGATCCACGGATTCAGGTGAGCATAGATCGCCTGCTGGCGTTTGACCGGACTCAGGCCAGCCAACTCGTCGCTGATCACGTTCAACTGGAAGTTGCAGCCTTCGCCTTCAACTTCGACCCGGGAACCCGGCAATTTCTCTTCAAGGAAGCTTTTAACTTCTACGGCCTGCATGCTCAACCTCAATCGGCGCCCGATGCGCACGGGTCGGCCATCATACAAAAAAGCCCCTCGCCTGCGAAGCCCAACGAAGGCTTCGCTGACCGAGGGGCCATCATTCGTGCCTGGCCATTAGCTTGCCAGCACTTCATCGAGATCATAGACCTCGGCAATTTCCCGCATGTCGTCGGGCATGCCACGCACCTCGCACGCCTTGCCGGTGGCCTGAGCATCACGAATGTACCCAAGCAGTAGCGACAGGCCGACACTCGAAGACTTCTCGACAGCCGAGCAATCAAGCACCAGTCGCGGCTCGCGCGAGCCATCGATCAGCACCTTGCCTTGCTTGCGCAAGGCCGGGCCGCTGCGGTAATCCAGCACGCCAGTCAGACGTAGCACGCCCGGCTCTGCCATGCTTACAGCAGCCTCACTCATTTGACGCTCTTCTCTGGCGAGCTGTCGGCCGTCTGCTTGGCCTTGGCCACTTCGCCTGCCCAGCCATCGATGGTCTTGTCCAGGTCGTTGCCGTTGCGCTGCATGGCATCGGCGAACTGGTCACGGAACAGCTTGCCAATGTTGATGCCGTTGACGATCACGTTACGCACCTTCCACTCGCCGCCGATGTTCTGCAGGGTGTACTGCACGGGGTAAACGGCACCGTTGTTGCCGGTAACCTTCATGCCGACGCTGGCGCGCTTGCCGTCATCGGCTTTAGCCGGGTCGACAGTGATGCCCTGGTTGTTGTATTCGAGCAAGGCATTGCCATAGAACTGCATCAGGCTGCGCTTGAAGTTCTCCTGAAAGCGCTGCATCTGCTCCGGGGTCGCCTTGCGCGAGTACTTCACGGTCATGATGCTGCGCGAGATACCGTCAGCATCCACCACCGGGCCGAGAATGCGGTTGAGTGACTCATAGAAGGCGTTGGGGTTGGACTTGTACTGCTCCTTGTTGGCCTTGAGGTCGCCGAGCAGTTCATTGGTGGTGCCCTGAACCACATCGTGCGGTGTCTGCGCAGCCAGAGCCAGCAGGGGGAAGGCCGCCAGTAGCACTAGCAGGCCACGTCGCAGGATCGAAATCATGGATACTCCTTAATTAGCCGGTTGCGCTTCTTTCGGTTCCTTGCCAACAGAGTTGAGCAGGAACTTGCCAATCAGATCCTCCAGCACCAGTGCCGACTGAGTGTCATGGATGGTTGAACCATCCTTGAGGACTTCGTCTTCACCGCCAACGCTGATGCCGATGTACTTCTCACCAAGCAAACCGGCGGTCAGGATCGAGGCAGTGGAGTCGGTCGGCAGGTTATCGACCGACTTGTCCAGCTGCAACGTCACCCGACCGGTGTAGGAATCACGGTCCAGATCGATGGCGGTGACCTTGCCGATGGTCACACCGGCCATGGTCACTTTAGCTCTGACCGTCAAACCGGCGATATTGTCGAAGTAAGCATAAACTTTATAGGTATCACTGCTCGGGCTGGCCGACAGCCCGCTGACACGCAGGGCCAGCAGCAGCAGCGCCAGGATCCCGGCCAGGAGGAACAGGCCGACACCGATTTCCAGGGTGCGGTTTTGCATCAGAAATCTCCAAACATCAAGGCGGTCAGAATAAAGTCCAGACCCAGCACTGCCAACGAGGCATAGACCACGGTCTTGGTGGTTGCACGGCTGATCCCTTCTGAGGTGGGCTCACAGTCGTACCCCTGGAATACGGCGATCCAGGTCGAGACGAAAGCAAACACCAGGCTCTTGACCAGCCCGTTGAGCACGTCGTCAGTGAAAGAAACGCTGTTCTGCATGTTGGCCCAGAACGAGCCCTCGTAGACGCCCAGCCAGTCCACCGCCACCCACGAACCACCCCAGATACCGACCACGCTGAAGATCAGCGCCAGCAACGGCAGCGAGATGAAACCGGCCCACAAGCGTGGTGCAACGATGTACTTGAGCGGGTCGACACCGATCATTTCCAGGCTCGACAGCTGCTCGGTAGACTTCATGTTGCCGATTTCAGCGGTCAGCGCGGAACCGGCACGGCCGGCAAACAGCAATGCCGTTACCACCGGGCCAAGTTCACGCAACAGGGTCAGGGCGACCATCTGCCCTACCGCCTGCTCCGAGCCGTACTTGGTCAGGATGCTGTAGCCCTGCAGCGCCAGCACCATGCCGATGAACACCCCGGACACGACGACGATCGCCAGCGACAGCACACCGACCGAGTACAACTGCTTGGTCAGCAGCTGGAAACCGCCGCCAATGCCACCGCGACCGACCAGCGCATGGAACAGGAACAGGCACGAACGCCCGAGCACGGCCAGCACGTCGATTGCCGAGCGGCCCAGCAGGCGGACACGTTCGAGTAAGGATTTTCTGCGCATCAACGCGCCCCCAGCAGGTCGGCGCGATAGTCAGGCGCGGGAAAGTGGAAGGGAACCGGGCCGTCCGGATCGCCTTTCATGAATTGGCGGATCCGTGGATTGTCCGAGCCCATCAGCTCATCAGGCGTCCCCTGGCCCAGCACCTGACCGTCACCTACCACGTAGATGTAATCGGCGATGCTGGCGGTTTCTGCCAGGTCATGGGAAACCACGATGCTGGTGATGCCCAAAGCATCGTTGAGCAAGCGAATCAGGCGCACCAGTACCCCCATGGCGATCGGGTCCTGGCCGACGAACGGTTCGTCGTACATGAGGATCTGCGGGTCCAGGGCAATCGCCCGGGCCAGTGCCACACGGCGCTTCATGCCACCGGACAGCTCGTCGGGCATCAGGTCGATGGCACCGCGCAGGCCCACGGCCTGCAGCTTCATCAACACGATGTCACGGATCATCTCGTCCGACAGCTGAGTATGCACGCGCAGCGGGAACGCAACGTTCTCGAACACATCGAGGTCGGTGAACAACGCGCCGCTCTGAAACAGCACGCCCATCTGCTTGCGGGCGTCGAACAGGTCGCTGCGCGACAGCGTCGGCAGGTTCTGCCCGGCAACCCATACCTCACCGCTCGCGGGGCGCAACTGCGCGCCCATCAGGCGGAGCAACGTGGTCTTGCCGCAACCCGATGGCCCCATGATGCCGGTGACCTTGCCGCGCGGGATGCTGATGTCGACGTTGCTGAAAATGCTGCGCGAACCGCGTTTGAAGGTCACACCCTTCAACTCGACCGCGTAGGCGCTATCCACACTCATCTAGACTCCTTGCTTATGCAGCCTCGTCCTAATGGACGCCGGCCTCCATCTGGAAGGCACAAGCACCCCTGACAGGCCGAATAGCGGCGAACTATAGCACCGCTGACAGCGCCGCCCCAAGGCCGGGCAACCAGCCGTTCAGCCCCGCGACAGACTTTGGTGGTATTTGCCGCAGTAATCGAGGAGGTGAGGGTTTTCATCATTACGCGTATAATCGTCGCCTTTTCATCAGGCATTGCTTTTTCGACATGAGCCAATCCAGCGAGCTGATCCAATCCGCCCAACGCACTCTGCGCCTGGAACTCAAGGCCGTGGAGGCCCTTTTGGCGCGCATCGACGACAATTTCGTCAAAGCCTGCGAACTGATTCTGTCCAGCAAGGGCCGGGTCGTCGTGGTCGGCATGGGCAAGTCCGGGCACATCGGCAACAAGATCGCCGCGACCCTGGCCAGCACCGGCACCCCGGCGTTTTTCGTACACCCGGCCGAAGCCAGCCATGGCGACATGGGCATGATCACTCGCGACGATGTCATCCTTGCCTTGTCGAATTCCGGCAGCACTGCCGAAATCGTCACCCTGCTGCCACTGATCAAGCGCCTGGGTATCAAGCTGATCAGCCTGACTGGCAACCCCGACTCGCCGCTGGCCCAGGCCGCCGAAGTCAATCTTGACGCCCGCGTCGAGCAAGAGGCCTGCCCGCTGAACCTGGCCCCCACTTCCTCGACAACCGCATCGCTGGTGCTGGGCGACTGCCTGGCCATCGCCCTGCTTGAAGCCCGCGGCTTCACTGCCGAGGACTTTGCCTTCTCACACCCCGGGGGAGCGCTGGGCCGCCGCCTGCTGCTGAAGGTCGAGAACGTGATGCACGCCGGCGACGATCTGCCTCAAGTACCACGCGGCACCCTGCTCAAGGACGCGCTGCTGGAAATGTCCCATAAAGGTTTGGGCATGACCGTGATCGTCGAAGCCGACGGCAAGCTGGCCGGGATCTTCACCGACGGTGACCTGCGCCGCAGCCTGGACCGCAACATCGATGTGCACACCACTCTGATCGACCAGGTCATGACCGTTCATGGCAAGACTGCGCGTGCCGACATGCTCGCCGCCGAAGCCCTGAAGATAATGGAAGACCACAAGATCAACGCTCTGGTGGTGGTGGACCGTGAAGACCGCCCTACCGGTGCCCTGAACATGCATGACCTGCTGCGCGCCGGCGTAATGTAAAGGAGCGATGGAATGAACCAGGACCTCATGCAACGCGGCAAAGGCATCAAGCTGGCAGTGTTCGACGTGGACGGCGTGCTCACCGACGGGCGCCTGTATTTCCTCGAGGATGGCAGCGAATTCAAGACGTTCAATACCCTCGACGGCCAGGGCATCAAGATGCTCATGGCCTCGGGCGTGACCACCGCGATCATCAGTGGGCGCAAGACGCCAGTGGTCGAACGCCGGGCCAGGAACCTCGGTATCCCGCACCTCTACCAAGGCCGGGAGGACAAATTGGTGGTACTTGACGGCCTGCTCGCCGAACTGGGCCTAAGCTATGATCAAGTGGCCTACCTGGGCGACGACCTGCCCGACCTGCCGGTGATTCGCCGGGTGGCTCTGGGCATGGCCGTAGCCAACGCCGCACCATTCGTACGCCAGCACGCCCACGGCGTGACCCAGGCACGCGGTGGCGAAGGCGCGGCCCGTGAATTCTGCGAACTGATCATGCACGCCCAGGGCACCCTGGACGCTGCCAACGCCAACTACCTGTAAGGCTGCCCATGCTCAGCAAGAAAGCCCGAAACATTGTGCTGCTCGGGACGATAGCCGCCCTGTTGGTAGCCATTGGCTACTGGAATGTCAGCCCCGAAAGCTTCCTCGACAAGCCCGTGGCCCAAGTCGACGAAAGCGCCATCGACTACTACGCGATCAACGCCCACAGCGTGCAGTTCCTGCCCGACGGCAAGCTGCAATACGAAATGACCGCCGACAGGATCGAACACCTCAAGACCAGCGAAATCACACAAGTGACCACACCGGACCTGCACCTGTACCGCGGCACCGAGTACCCGTGGCATGTGCAGAGCACACGCGCCGAGGTCAATCCGGACGGTACCGAGGTCGAACTGATCGACAAGGTACGGATTGCCCGCACCGATGAAAAGCAGCGTGAAACCATCATTACCAGCTCACGCATGACCGTGTTCCCGCAGAAGCAATATGCGCAGACCGAGCAAGCCGTTAGAATCGACGGCGCCGGAGGCACAACTACGGGCAAAGGCATGAAAGCGTATTTGAAAGAAGGCAAGATGGACTTGCTCTCTAACGTAAGAGGACAGTATGAGGCTCGTTAAAACCCTCCCCCTTTTGCTCAGCCTGAGCGCAGCACTGGGAAGCGCGAGCGCCCTCGCCCTGCCGAACGACCGTGACCAGCCTATTCGCATCCAGGCCGACAACGCCCACCTGGATGACAAGCAAGGCGTGGCCACTTACACCGGCGACGTGATCATCACCCAGGGTTCGATGATGATCA
The DNA here is from genome assembly GCF_043101865.1 of Pseudomonas sp. zjy_15. NCBI lineage: Bacteria > Pseudomonadati > Pseudomonadota > Gammaproteobacteria > Pseudomonadales > Pseudomonadaceae > Pseudomonas > Pseudomonas sp. zjy_15. The sequence goes on along the minus strand of NZ_JBICII010000070.1, from coordinate 60,031 downwards.
AAGGCAACACCGTGACCATTACCCGCTCCGCCTCCGGCGATATCGACGTAGTGACCTCGGTGGGCAACCTGGCCTACTTCGAGCAGCAGCAGAGCGCAGCCAAGCCGGACAAGATGAAAGGCTGGGGCGTGACCATCCAGTACCAGGCGCAGAAGGACTTGGTCATTCTCACCGACCGCGCCAAGGTCGAGAACGAAGGCAACACCACCGAAGGCGAGAAGATCGTCTACAACACCCAGACCCAGGTGGCGACCGCCGGTCGCGGTAGCAACGTGACAACACCCCGTCAGCGTATCGACATGGTGATCCAGCCCAAGAAGAAGGCCGAGTAAATGGCAACCCTCAAAGCCCAGCACCTGGCAAAGAGCTACAAGGGCCGACAGGTAGTACGTGATGTCAGCCTGTCGATCGAAAGCGGTCAGATCGTCGGCCTGCTCGGCCCCAACGGCGCCGGCAAGACCACTTGCTTCTACATGATTGTCGGTCTGGTCCAGGCCGAACAGGGCCGCGTACTGATCGACAGCCTCGATGTGAGCTACCAGCCCATGCACGGCCGCGCGCGCGCCGGCATCGGCTACCTGCCGCAGGAAGCCTCGATCTTCCGCAAGCTGTCGGTAGCCGACAACATCATGGCCATCCTCGAGACCCGCAAGGACCTCGACCGGGACGGCCGCCGCAAAGAGCTGGAAAGCCTGCTGCAGGAGTTCCACATCAGCCACATCCGCGACAACCTCGGCATGAGCCTGTCCGGTGGCGAACGCCGCCGTGTCGAGATTGCCCGCGCCCTGGCGACCGCACCCAAATTCATCCTGCTGGACGAACCGTTCGCCGGTGTCGACCCGATTTCGGTCGGCGACATCAAGCAGATCATCCACCACCTCAAGGCCAAAGGTATCGGTGTACTGATTACCGACCACAACGTGCGTGAAACCCTGGATATCTGCGAGACCGCTTACATCGTCAACGATGGCCGACTGATCGCCGAAGGCGACGCTGAAACCATCCTGGCAAACGACCTGGTCAAAGAAGTTTACCTGGGCCACGAGTTCCGCCTCTGACCCGAAAAGCGCCTGAAGTACTGGCAAGCAAGCCGTGAGACTGCGGGTAAAGTTGTTACGGTACTCTAGGCAAACGCTACAATTTAAGGCATAAAACTTGCTTGATCTGGCGCTCCGGCGCCCTCGTGTAGTGGATGGCGCATGCGCGCCGGCGAACAAGGTATTAAGCCCCTGCCATGAAACCATCGCTCGTCCTAAAAATGGGCCAGCAACTGACGATGACACCTCAGTTGCAACAGGCCATCCGCCTGCTCCAGCTCTCTACCCTGGACCTCCAACAGGAAATCCAGGAAGCGCTGGAGTCCAACCCGATGCTCGAACGTCAGGAAGACGGCGAAGACTTCGACAACAGCGACCCGATGGCCGACAACGCCGAGAACAAACCGGCCGCCGAAGTTCAGGACAACAGCTTCCAGGAAAGCGCCGTCAGCGCCGACAATCTGGAAGACGGTGAGTGGAGCGAGCGCATCCCCAACGAGCTCCCGGTCGATACCGCCTGGGAAGACATCTACCAGACCAGCGCCAGCAGCCTGCCGAGCAACGATGACGACGAGTGGGACTTCACCACCCGTACATCGGCCGGCGAGAGCCTGCAAAGCCACCTGCTGTGGCAGTTGAACCTGGCGCCGATGTCCGATACCGACCGCTTGATTGCCGTGACCCTGATCGACAGCATCAACGGTCAGGGCTACCTGGAGGACACACTCGAGGAAATCTGTGCCGGTTTCGACCCGGAGCTGGATATCGAGCTGGACGAGGTCGAAGCAGTACTGCACCGCATCCAGCAGTTCGAGCCGGCTGGCGTCGGCGCCCGCAACCTCGGTGAATGCCTGTTGCTGCAACTGCGCCAACTACCCGCTACAACTCCGTGGATGACCGAAGCCAAGCGCCTGGTCACCGACTTCATCGACCTGCTCGGCAGCCGTGACTACAGCCAGCTGATGCGGCGGATGAAAATCAAGGAAGACGAACTGCGCCAGGTCATCGAACTGGTGCAAAGCCTTAACCCGCGCCCGGGTTCGCAGATCGAGTCCAGCGAGCCCGAGTACGTGGTGCCCGACGTCATCGTGCGCAAGGACAGCGACCGTTGGCTGGTAGAACTGAATCAGGAAGCCATCCCACGCCTGCGCGTCAACCCTCAATACGCCGGCTTCGTTCGCCGTGCCGACACCAGCGCCGACAACACCTTCATGCGCAACCAGCTGCAGGAAGCGCGCTGGTTCATCAAGAGCCTGCAAAGCCGCAACGAGACCCTGATGAAGGTCGCCACGCAGATCGTCGAGCACCAGCGCGGCTTCCTCGACCACGGCGACGAAGCGATGAAGCCGCTGGTGCTGCATGATATTGCCGAAGCAGTAGGCATGCACGAATCGACCATCTCACGGGTTACCACGCAGAAATACATGCACACCCCGCGTGGCATCTACGAACTGAAATACTTTTTCTCCAGCCATGTCAGCACCTCCGAAGGCGGAGAATGCTCGTCCACGGCGATCCGCGCGATCATCAAGAAACTGGTTGCAGCGGAAAATCAGAAAAAGCCATTGAGTGACAGCAAGATCGCTGGTTTACTGGAGGCACAAGGCATCCAGGTAGCCCGTCGCACCGTCGCCAAGTACCGCGAGTCACTCGGCATCGCACCGTCGAGCGAGCGCAAGCGACTGATGTAGCCCCTGAGATGTGCCACAGCGTTTTCGTGGCAGGTGCAAGACCTGCCTCTTTATGCACGGGCAACAAAGGAGAAGCTGTATGCAAGTCAATATCAGTGGACAGCATGTAGAAGTCACCCAGCCACTGCGCGATTACGTGCTTGAAAAGCTCGCCCGCGTGGAGAGTCACTTCGACAAGATCACCAACGTGCAGGTAATCATGAAAGTCGAGAAGCTTCAGCAGAAGGTCGAGGCGACCCTGCAGATTCCCGGCGGCGAAGTGGTAGCCAACGCCGAACACGAAGACATGTATGCAGCGATCGACGCCCTGGCCGACAAGCTCGACCGCCAACTGAAAAAACACAAGGAAAAACAGCAAAGCCTGCTGCAAGGTGCAGCTGCCCGCTGATCCCCCTCATCCATGATCCGACTTGAAACCATCCTGACCCCCGGCCGTTCCCTCGTGAACGTGCCGGGCGGCAGCAAGAAGCGCGCCCTGGAAAAGGTCGCCACTGTCATCGCCGACCAAGTGCCAGAACTGGAGATGCAGGACGTCTTCGAAAAACTGGTAGCCCGGGAAAAGCTCGGTTCTACCGGTTTCGGCAATGGCATCGCCATCCCGCACTGCCGGCTTGAAGGATGCTCCGCTCCCGTCAGCGCCCTGCTGCACCTGGAAGCCCCTATCGATTACGACGCTATCGATGGCGCGCCGGTTGACCTGCTGTTTGTGCTGCTGGTGCCCGAAGCGGCCACCGATGCCCACCTTGAACTACTGCGTCAGATCGCCAGCATGCTCGATCGCAAGGAAGTCCGTGATCGGCTGCGTGCGGCCACCAGCAATGAGGCCCTGTTCCAGGTTGTCCTGGACGTACAGAACGAGCACTGAACATGCGCCTGATCATCGTCAGCGGCCGGTCCGGCTCCGGCAAGAGCACCGCCCTCGATGTCCTGGAAGACAGCGGTTTCTATTGCATCGACAATTTACCCGCCGGGCTGCTGCCGCAGTTGGCGGAAAATGCACTGATCAACACCGATTTGCTGCAGCCCAAGGTGGCGGTGTCTATCGATGCGCGCAACCTGCCCAGCCACCTGACGCGCTTCCCCGAACTGCTTGAAGAAGCCCGCGCCCGGCACATCCAGTGTGACGTGTTGTACCTGGATGCCGATGAAGAGGTCCTTCTCAAACGTTTCTCGGAAACCCGCAGGCGGCACCCCCTGACCAACGCCAACCGCTCGCTCGCGGAAGCGATCCGCGTGGAAAGCGAATTGTTGGGCCCTATTGCCGACCTGGCCGACCTGAAGATCGACACCACCAACCTGAACCTGTACCAGTTACGTGACTCGATCAAGCTGCGCCTGCTGAACCAGCCCGAGCCCGGCACAGCGTTTCTGGTCGAGTCGTTCGGTTTCAAGCGGGGGATGCCGGTCGACGCCGACCTGGTTTTTGACGTGCGCTGCCTGCCCAACCCCTACTGGAAGCCAGAGCTGCGTGAGCACTCGGGTCTCGATCAACCCGTGATCGACTACCTGGCCGCACAACCGGATGTCGAAGACATGTACAACGACATCTCCAGCTACCTGCTCAAGTGGTTGCCCCGCTTCGCTGCCAGCAACCGCGCCTACGTAACCATCGCCATCGGCTGCACTGGCGGCCATCACCGTTCGGTGTACATCACCGAGCGCCTTGGTCGACAGCTGCAGAAAACCCTGAAAAACGTCCAGGTCCGCCATCGCGACCTCTAGCCCAAGGATCCGCCCCACGATGCCCGCCCGCGAAATCACCATCATCAACAAGCTGGGTCTGCATGCCCGGGCGGCAGCCAAGTTCGTCGGTGTGGCCGGCCGCTTCCCCTGCCAGGTGCGGGTCGGTCGCGCCCCGGACAAGCTGGTGGATGGCAAGAGCATCATGGCGGTGATGATGCTGGCAGCAGGCAAAGGCACCCAGGTGCACCTGCATACCGAAGGCGAGCAGGACAGCGACGCCATGGACGCACTGGTCGAGCTGATCAACAACTTCTTTGACGAAGGCGAATAGCCCACCCACACACCTGCGCTTGCATCAGGACATCGCGGTATCCATCACCATCATCAGACAGAAACCTGTACACAGCCCCAGGCTGGCCAGACGATGATGGCCGTTGCTGCGCGATTCTGGAATGATTTCCTGGGTGACCACCAGCAACATCGCCCCCGCTGCACAGGCCAGCCCCAGCGGCAGCAGCAGTTCGGCAACATTCACCAGCCAGGCACAGATCAACGCCGCCAGCGGCTCGACCAGGCCTGAGGCTGCGCCGATCAGGAAGGCCTTGAAGCGCGGCATGCCCGCCCCTGCCAGCACCAGCGCGATCACCAGCCCCTCAGGCACATCCTGCAAGGCAATGCCCATGGCCAGGCTGTCGGCGTCGGCCATTCCACCCCCGGCCGACACACCAATGGCCATACCTTCGGGGATGTTGTGGGCAATTATGGCAATCACGAACAGCCAGATGCGCGCTGCGATCACCGGCTGGTTTGCCGTGCCCACCAACGCCTCCGGCGAAGCCCAGGATACCTTGAGGTCGACCAGGAACAGGCACAACGCCCCGAACATCAGGCCAAAACTGACCAGGCCACCTGCCCCCCAAGGGCTGAAGCCAATAGACTGAGCCGCCGCCAGGCCCGGCATGATCAGGGAAAACGCGGTGGCCGCCAGCATCACGCCAGCACCGAAGCCCAATAGCGTATCCGCCAGCGCCACCGGCATATTGCGAATGACCAGTACCGGTACTGCGCCCAGTGCCGTACCCAGTGCGCACAAAGCACCGCCCTCCAGGGCGCGCAGCATGCGCGGGTCGAGGTCTAGCCAGGCGAGGCCCCGCGCCACCAATAACGCGGCGCCAGCCAGCAAAAGCAAAGTCCCAAGCGCCAGGCGGAACAGGCGCACACTGCTGACAGACATCACCTCAGAGCGCATACCGGTCCGACTCACTTCAGGGCTTCAAGGTAACGACGTTCAACTTCCACCCAGTCAATGACGTTGTAGAAGGCACCGATGTATTCCGGACGACGGTTCTGGTACTTGAGGTAGTACGCGTGCTCCCACACGTCCAGGCCGAGGATCGGCGTATTGCCGTGCATCAGCGGGCTGTCCTGGTTGCCGCTACTCTCCACCATCAAGGTTTTTTGCGGCGTCACGCTGAGCCAGGCCCATCCGCTGCCGAAGCGGGTCAACGCGGCTTTGGTGAAAGCCTCCTTGAAAGCCTCGAAGCCGCCAAGTTGTGCAGTGACGGCTTGCGCCAGTTGGCCCACAGGCTCGCCACCGCCCTGAGGCGACATGACAGTCCAGAACAGGCTGTGGTTGGCGTGACCACCGCCGTGGTTGGTCACGGCGCCACGCAGGTTTTCCGGCAGTTGCTTGACGGCAGCGACCAGTTTTTCCACCGGCCATTCGGCCCACTCGGTACCTTCGAGGGCGGCACTGAGGCCGTCCACGTAAGTCTGGTGATGCTTGGTGTGGTGGATTTCCATTGTCTGGGCATCAATGTGTGGTTCCAGCGCATCGTAGGCGTATGGCAATGCAGGCAAGGTATGGGGCATGTCAGTGAATTCCGTAGGCATGGGTTCTGGGTGTTACATCCGGCTGGGCAGCGAGCTCGCTGGCCCCGGCGCTGTGGCGGTTGAGCAAGCGCTCGGTACGCGGGTACTGGCCATACTCGGCAATGAAACTCAGCAGCTCGGTGTAAGTGCGCGCACTGTGGCGCAAGGCGGCATCACGCAGCGCCTGAGGCAGGCGCACTTCCTGGCAGGCCTGCAGCAGTCGCTGGTGAGCAGCGCACAGGTAGTCGGCGCTTTCATGCGGCTGGTCAAGGCGCAGGTGCAGGTCAGCCAGGTTGTGGTGGGCGATGACGAATGCAGCCACCGCTTCGTCCACGTCATGCCAGCGCTCGAACAGCACCTGGGCCAACGCCAAGGCTTGCAGGTAGTGTTCCCGGGCGTCCACCAGCTCGCCTTGTTCGAATAGGCGGTTGGCGGTTTCCGTGGTGCGTTTCCAGTGCTGCATGGCTGTCTCCTGGGCGGTGACGCAGTGTCAGATACCGCCGGCGGTGAGCTTTTCCGGGTCCAGCAGCGCTTCGAGCTGGTCGCGGGACAGGTCGGTGTGCTCCAGCGCCACATCAATGATTGGGCGACCTTGCTTGTAGGCGGTCTTGGCGATTTCGGCGGCTTTGAGGTAGCCGATGATCGGATTCAATGCAGTGACCAGGATCGGGTTGCGCGCAAGGGCTTCCTTGAGTTTGTCTTCGTTGACCTTGAAGGTGGCGATGGCTTTGTCGGCCAGCAAGCGGCTGACGTTGGCCATCAGTTCGATGCTTTCCAGCAGGTTACGGGCGATCACCGGCAGCATCACGTTCAACTCGAAGTTACCGGACTGGCCGGCGACGGCGATGGCCGCGTCGTTGCCAATCACTTGGGCGGAGACCATGGCAGTGGCCTCCGGGATCACCGGGTTGACCTTGCCTGGCATGATCGAAGAGCCCGGCTGCAGAGCTTGCAGCTCGATTTCGCCCAGACCGGCCAGCGGGCCGGAGTTCATCCAGCGCAGATCGTTGGCGATTTTCATCAACGCCACAGCGGTGGTCTTGAGCTGGCCAGACAACGCCACGGCAGTGTCCTGCGAGCCGATCAGGGCGAACAGGTTCTGGCCGGGCGTGAACTCGACCTTGGTCAGGCCACTGAGCTGGCGAGCGAAACCGACCGCGAACTGTGGATGGGCATTGATGCCGGTACCCACGGCAGTTCCGCCCTGGGCCAGCGCCTGCAGGTGCGGCAGCATCGCTTCGATATGCGCCTTGGCAGCATTGATCTGCGCAGCCCAGCCATCCAGCACCTGGCTCATGCGCACGGGCATCGCGTCCATCAGGTGAGTACGACCGGTCTTCACGAATGAATGTACTTGTGCCGACTTGACCTCGATCACCTGTACCAGGTGCGCCAGGGCTGGCAGCAACTGCTCGTGCAGGGCCAGCGCGGCACTGACGTGGATGGTGGTCGGAATGATGTCATTGCTGCTCTGGCCACAGTTGACGTGGTCATTGGCATTGACCGCCTCACCCAGTACATGGGTAGCCAAGGTGGCGATCACCTCATTGGCGTTCATGTTCGAACTGGTGCCAGAGCCTGTCTGGAACACATCCACCGGGAAGTGCTGGATGAAGTCCTCGGCCAGCAGTTGCTCGACAGCCTTGACGATAGCCTGGCCCTGCCCGGCAGACAGTTGCTCCAGTTCGACGTTGGCCTTGGCCGCAGCGGCCTTGGCCAGCAACAAGGCACGAATGAACTGGGCCGGCATACGCTGGCCGCTGATCGGGAAGTTGTCGACCGCGCGCTGGGTCTGGGCGCCGTAGAGGGCCTGGGCCGGCACCTGCAGCTCACCCATGCTGTCACGCTCGATACGGGTATCACTCATCATCAAATCCTTGCATCAGTTCATCGGGAGAAATCGAAGGCAGCAGACGGCAATTGGCCAACTGCAGGGCGTAGGGTTGCCAGCGTTGGTTCTGTTCCTGGCGGTCGAGGTTGCGCAGGTCCAGCAGAGGGCGCCACGCCTGATCCAGGCACAGGCAACGCCAATGCCAGGGGAGCATGCGATCGCAGGCGGTATCCAGCAGCAGGCGAAACGCTGTCAGCGCCACCGTCCATGGCGAGGTTTCGGTGCAACACACCAGATAGCGGCCTTCGGCCAGGTAATGCTCGATCAGGCGCGGCTCGTCGGGGTCGAGCGCACAGCGAATGCGCCGGCTGAGCCAGCGCCAGTTTTCCAGGTAGGGCAGTTCGCGGAGGACGGATTTCATGAACATCATCGCCGGGTTACTGGATAATGATATTCATTATTAAGTGATAAACAGAATCACTTCAAGAAAAGGTGATGAAATAAAAACCCGGCGCGAGGGCCGGGTCTTCGGATTTGCAGAGAAAGGTGTAGTGTGTGCCGGCCTCTTCGCGGGTAAACCCGCTCCTACAACGGCCGGTGTCCAACCCCGATGTGCGTCCACTACCGTGTAGGAGCGGATTGATCCGCGAAAGGGCCGGCGCAGGCTAAAGATCAGCTACCAGCAACGGTCATCCGCTCGATCAGCACCGAGCCCGTATGAATGTTGCTACGGGTTTCAAGATCGCTGCCAATCGCGACAATCTGCTGGAACATGTCCTTCATGTTTCCGGCGATGGTGACTTCCTGCACGGCATGCTGAATCTCGCCATTCTCGACCCAGAACCCCGCCGCACCACGGGAATAGTCCCCCGTCACCATGTTCAAGCCATGCCCCATCAGTTCGGTCACCAGCAGCCCGCGCCCCATGCGGCGAATCAGCGCGGCCTGATCTTCGACACCGTGGCTGACGAACAGGTTGTGCACGCCACCGGAATTGGCAGTACTCGGCAAACCCAGCTTGCGCCCGGAGTAGGTGCCCAGCAAGTACGACACCAGCTCGCCTTTTTCGACAAAAGGTTTGGCATAGGTGGCCAGGCCATCACCGTCGAACGCAGCACTGCCCAACGCACGCGGAATATGCGGGCGCTCGTCGAGGGTCAGCCAGGAAGGGAACAGGCGCTGGCCAATGGTACCCTCCAGGAACGACGACTTGCGGTAGAGGTTGCCGCCGGAAATGGCCGACAGGAAGCTACCGAACAGGCCACCGGCCAATTCGGCCGAGAACAGCACCGGTACCTCGCAAGTCGGCACCGGCCGGGCGCCAAGGCGGTTGGCGGCACGCTGGGCAGCGCGCACGCCGATGCTGCGCGGGTCGGCCAGCAGGTTGCCTTGGCGGTTCACGTCGTACCAGTAGTCACGCTGCATCTGCCCGTCGCCTTCGGCAATCATCACGCAGCTCAGACTGTGCCGGGTCGAGGCGTAACCACCGATGAATCCATGGCTGTTGCCATACACGCGGCAGCCCTGGTGGGTATTGAGGGTGGTGCCATCGGCGTTGAGGATGCGCGGGTCGGCGTCGAAGGCCGCGGCCTCGCAGGCCAAGGCCATTTCAATGGCCTTCTCGGGCTCGATATCCCAGTCGTGGTACAGGTCCAGATCAGGGATTTCACGCGCCATCAGTGCCGCGTCGGCCAAGCCCGAGCATTCATCCTCGGAGGTGTGCCTGGCAATTGCCAGCGCTGCGGCGACGGTCTCGCGGATCGCCTCCGGGCCACTGGCCGAGGTGCTGGCCGAACCTTTACGTTGGCCAGCATAGAGGGTGATACCAAAGCCCTGGTCGCGGTTGAACTCGACCGTTTCGACCTCACGCTGGCGTACGGTGGTGGACAGCCCCTGCTCCAGCGACACCGCCACTTCGCAGGCACTGGCCCCCTGACGACGCGCCTCGGCGATGATCGCCTCGACCTGTTCCTGCAATGCTGGCAGGTCTCTCGGACCTACGCTCTGGACTGCACTCATGGTTCTCTCCACTCAAATTCTGCGTACGGCTTGGGGTCATTCTACGACCGGGCCGGACAAGCGGCCCCCGACTGGTTATCATGGCGGCGATTTCTAGCGGACTGCCACCATGGTTGATTCAAACGACGACGCCTTCGACGGCGAAAAAAGCAAAACCCAGATCAAGCGCGAACTGCATGCGCTGGTCGAACTCGGCGAGCGGCTTACCACGCTCAAGGCCGATACCTTGGCGCGCCTGCCATTGACCGACGAGCTGCGCAAGGCACTGGCCGAGGCCAGCAAGCACACCGCTCATGGCGCCCGTAAACGCCACATGTCGTTCGTCGGCAAGCTCATGCGCGTGCAAGACCTCGATGCCATCCACGCCTTGCTCGAGCAGATGGACAGCTCGACTCGCCAGTACAACGAACGCTTCCACAGTTTGGAGCGCTGGCGTGACCGGTTGATCGACGGTAACGACGAAGACCTCGAGCGCTTCGTCAACGAGTACCCCGACACCGACCGCCAGCAACTGCGCTCGCTGGTGCGCCATGCCCAGCACGAGAAGGCGCGGAACAAGCCGCCTGCCGCCGCGCGCAAGGTGTTCAAGTACATTCGCGACCTCGACGAGTTGCAACGCGGGCTACGCTGACAGGCTGGGCCCCTGTGAGAGCGGGCATGCCCGCTCCCACAACGACTCCCGAAGCCATCAAGCGCCCGTACCGCCTACGGTAATCGCATCCAGCTTCAAGGTAGGTTGCCCCACCCCGACCGGCACCGACTGCCCGTCCTTGCCGCACGTCCCTACCCCGCTGTCCAGTGCCAGGTCGTTACCGACCATCGAAACCCGGCTCATCGCCTCGGGACCATTACCGATCAAGGTTGCGCCCTTCACCGGCGCGGTAATCTTGCCGTCCTCGATCAGATAGGCCTCACTGGTGGAGAACACGAACTTGCCGCTGGTGATATCCACCTGCCCACCACCGAGATTGGCGCAGTAGATCCCCTTCTTCACCGACGCGATGATCTCCTGCGGGTCGCTTTCGCCGGCACGCATGTAGGTGTTGGTCATGCGTGGCATCGGCAGGTGCGCGTAAGATTCACGGCGGCCGTTGCCGGTCACTGCCATGCCCATCAGGCGCGCGTTCAGCTTGTCCTGCATGTAGCCCTTGAGCACACCATTCTCGATCAGCGTGGTGCATTCGGTCGGGGTGCCTTCGTCGTCCACGCTCAGAGAACCACGGCGGCCTTCAAGGGTGCCATCGTCAACGATGGTGCACAGGCTCGACGCCACTTTCTCGCCAATGCGGCCGCTGAATGCCGAACTGCCCTTGCGGTTGAAGTCGCCTTCCAGGCCATGGCCAACAGCCTCGTGCAACAGCACGCCCGACCAGCCCGGGCCCAACACCACCGGCAAGGTACCGGCCGGCGCCGGGATCGCTTCCAGGTTCACCAGGGCCTGGCGCAGAGCCTCGCGGGCATAGCCCATCACCCGCTCTTCGGTGAAGAAGCGGTAATCGGTACGCCCGCCACCGCCCTGCCCACCGCGTTCGCGACGGCCATTCTGCTCGACGATGACGCTGACATTGAAGCGCACCAGCGGACGTACGTCGGCGGCCAGGCTGCCATCGGCCGCAGCAATCAGAATACGCTCCCAAACCCCAGCCATGCTCACGCTGACCTGCTGAATGCGCGGGTCCAGGGCACGGGTGGCGGCATCGACACGTTTAAGCAACTCGACCTTTTCGGCACGACTGAGCACGTCCAGCGGGTTGTCCGCGGCATACAGGGCGGCCACCTCCTGGCTGCGGAAGGCTTGCACCGTGCCGTTCTGCCCGGCACGGGAAATCGAACGGGCAGCACGGGCTGCCGAGGTCAGCGCTTCAAGGTTGATCGCGTTGCTGTAGGCGAAGCCGGTTTTTTCGCCGGACTGGGCACGCACGCCCACGCCCTGGTCGAGGTTGAAGCTGCCCTCTTTGACGATGCCGTCTTCCAGCGCCCAGGTTTCCGAGATCTGGCCCTGGAAATACAGGTCGGCGGCGTCGATGCCGGGGCCAGCCAACTCACCCAGCACGCTCTGCAGGCTGTCCAGGGTCAAGCCGCCTGGGGCCAAGAGCTGCTCGCTGACGGTGGATAACATCTGGCTCATAGTCACTCCGAGGTGTGCGCAGGCCGCAACGCGCCCTGCGAAAAAAAGCGCCGGTGCGATACCACCGGCATGCGCGCCCGAATGGACGCTTGTTCTTCAATGTCGCGCTCGGCAAGCAGTACCGCTTCACCTTGCGCCTGTTCTGCGAGAATGCGCCCCCAAGGGTCGACGATCGCCGCATGACCATGGGTTTCCCGTGGACCGGGGTGGGCGCCGCCCTGTGCCGCAGCCAGCAGGTAACACTGGGTTTCGATGGCCCGGGCACGCACCAGCACCTCCCAGTGTGCTGCGCCGGTCACTGCAGTAAAAGCTGCCGGTGCGGTGATCAGCTCCGCGCCGGCAGCGCGCAGCGCGCTGTACAGTTCGGGAAAGCGCAGGTCGTAACACACGCTCAGCCCCAGCCGCCCGACCGGCGTATCAGCCACCACTACCTGAGCACCCTGTGCGTAGTCATCCGACTCGCGGTAACGGCCCCGGTTGTCGGCTACGTCCACGTCAAACAGGTGCAGCTTGTCATACCGTGCCGCCACCTCGCCGTGTTCATCGATCAGCAACGAGCACGCATGGGCCTTGGCATCGGGCTGGCCGGCCGGTGGCAAGGGCAAAGTACCGGCAACAATCCATAACTTGAGGTCGCGGGCGGTGCGTTTCAACCATGGCAGAATGGGCCCTTGCCCCAAAGCCTCGGCACGGCCGATGGCAGCAGCGTCCTTGCGCCCCATGGCGGCAAAGTTCTCTGGCAGCACCGCCAACCGCGCGCCGCCCAACGCGGCCTGCTCCAACAGGGCACCGGCACGCTGCAGGTTGGCCTGCACGTCGTCCTGGCTGACCATCTGGATTACCGCTGCCTTCATGGGTACTCCTAGCGGGATTTCTCGAAAGGTTTCACAAATGTGATTCTAGGCTCTTTCCACGGCCCTTCGACACGGTAGTGCACGCTGGCAAAGCGTGACACGCGGTCACCGATCAGCCGATCGACCAGGAACAGCGCACCGCCCACAGCCGGCGCGCCGACGATCAACGCTGCCAGCGGCAGGTTGTTGGTCACCGGCAGGCTCACCTGCAAGTCAGCATCGACCCGGTCGCTGACCATGTCCAGCGTGCCGTCGAGCTCGAAGTTGCTCGACGGGCCGGTCACGGTAATCGGATTGCGGGTCACGTACACGCCACTACTGGCCACCAGCAAGCCCTTGACCCGGTCATAGGCCAGGCCCTTGTCAAACAGGTCGGAAAAGTCCAGACGCAGGCGCCGGCCAATCGAGTTGAAGTTGAGCAGGCCGAACACCCGCAGTGCTTGTGCGCTGCCTTCGACCTCGACGAACTGGCCGCTGCGCAGCGCCGCATCCATGCTGCCCGAGAAGCGTTTCAGGCCCACCGCGGCGGGCGAGCCCGGCCAGCGGCCATCCACATCCAGGCGGAAGTCGCGGCTGGTCACAGTCGGGGCAAAGCCCCAGGCCTTGAGCACATCCGCCAGATTCTTGCCGTCAAGGCGCCCTTTGTACCAACTGCTGGTTTTGCCCGTTTCACCTTCCCAGCCACCGCCGCCATCGATGCGCAACCCCTTCAGATCGAGGTCGATATCACTGGCTTTAACGCCACGTGCGGTCGGCCGCAGCTTGATCGAGGCGCTGCCGTAAAGATCGTCACCGCGATAGAGCTTGTCGATGCTCAGGTCCAGTGCCGGGACTTTGCGCGGATCGAACGAGGCCAGCGGGTCGGGGCCGTCTTCAGCCTGCTGCTCAGCGGCGCTGGCGGCAGGCAGGCGCAAGGTCTGCATGCGCACGGCCATGGGCACGCCCTTGGCATCCGGAACGCGTGCGTTACCGATGACTTCCTTGCTGTCGAGGCGCAAATCCCAGGCCGGGCCGGCCCGGGCCAGGCGAACCACGGCCTGGTTCAGATCCATGCCGAAGGCTTTCAACTGGCCGATGCTCAGGTCGACGCTTTGCAAGTTCTGCCGCGCGCTGCCACCCGGGTCGTCGCCAGCCAGCCGGGCAGCCTGTTCCTGCCAGGGGGCCAGGTCCAGCGTCTCCAGTCGCCCGCGCACCCTCAGCCCTTGGCTGGCAGGTACCCGGGCGTCGCCTGTGCCCAGCACTAGCTCGCCACGGCCCTGAGTCAACTTCTCGGCCGGTGCGGCATAGGCGAAGCGGGCAAGGTCGGCGTAGGCGGCATCGAATTGCCGCTCCGGTCCCTGAAGGCTCATGTCGAAACGGCTGTCACGGGTATCTGCCGCCGCTTTGCCAAACGGAGCCGGCAGGTCGATGGCCAGGCCCTTGAGGCTGGAAGTGACACTCAGGTGGTTGTCCCGGCTCCCCAGACTGAGTTGCAACTGATACGGCAGGTCACCGGATGCCGGCAAAGCCTGGTTGAATTGCAGCCAGTCAGTCAGCGTCTTGAGCGATACCTGGCCATTGGCATTGATGCGGGTCTGCATCTGCCCAGCCTGACCTTCAGCGGTTATTCGAGCCGTTACCGGCTTGCCGAAGGCCTGTAGGCTGATGCCTTTGCCACTCAGGCCCTTGTCGAAATCGAAGCTGAAGTCTCCCTTCAGGCGGCTCAACTCCAGGCTTGGCGGAGCAACTTTCAGGCGCGCATCGCTGGTGGCGAAGTTCACCTGCACTTTTGGGCGCAGCCCATGGGCCAGCGGGATATCGAGCTTGACCTTGCCCTTCAGCGGCCCCTCACCTTCCCAGCCGGCGAAAATTTCACCAGTGCCGATGGGCGCCTCCTTGAGAATCTTCAGGCCATCACCCAGGCTACCGTCGAAGTCGCCGTCCAGGTAAAGGTGACTGTGCTGATCACCGTCGACATGCGGGATATCGACTGTTACATCACTGACCTTGGTGTCGAGCAGCACGCCTCGCCGGGCCAAGATGCGCACGCCACTGTCCTCGATGAACACATCGCCATCCACATGCTGCACCTGTGGCCAACCGGGCTGGAAGTCCAGGGCGGCGTCATGCACCTTGAAGAACAGGCTGATGCTGCGCGCCTCCGGTGCTGCGCCATGGTTCAGCGAGCCCTGATACTGGAAGTAGCCCTGGTCCACAGCACCTTTGATGATCGCGCTGCGCAGCCATTCGTCGAGGGCCGGGCTGAGCACTTCGGGCAGATACTTGGCGGTATAGCGGCCATCGCCTTCGGTCAGGCCGACGCGCAGGTCCATGTAGTCCTCGCGGCCTTCCTCGAAGAACAGGCGAATCAGGAAGTCGCCGGCGATCTTGCCCTCTTCGCCCAGCACCTTGAGATAGGGCGCAATCAGGGTGAAACCGTCTTTGTCCAAGGTCCAGGTCAGGCGCGCATTCGCCTTCTGGTAGTGCCAGGGCTTGGCGAAGATCGGGTACAGATGCAGCATGAACGCATCGGTATCCAGGCGCAGCTCGCCGTGGCCCAGGTCACCGCTGATGCTGCCACTGACGTTACCGGCCGCCGGAGCGTTGTAATAAGCATCGAAGCCTACCTTCTCCAGGTTGGCCGCGAACTGCAGGCGCTGGTCACCCTCGGCCTTGGGCCTGACCTCGAGGCGCACATTGCGCAACGCACCGGTCACCTTCAAGCCATCGACCACATCCTTCACCTTGTCCGGCAATGGTGCCAGGGCGTCGATCAGCGGAGTCAGCGGAGTGAGGTCGAGGCGGTCGGCCTGTAACTGCCAGCTTTCATCGGCTGCGTTCTGGCCAGGGCGCTGCTGCAACTGCAGGTGAGACTCCCAGCGGGCCTTGCCGAGGTCCATGGCCAACGAGTCGACGACCACATCGAAGCCTTGCTCCCGGCGCTGGAACCAGGCGCCCAAAGCGAGGTTATTCAGGTCGGCAGCCTTGCGCCCGGCATAGGCCCCCTGCAGCCTGGGTGCATTGAGCCTTACGACGGCCCGTTGCAACTGCCCCTTGCCCCAGCCGATCCAGAACTCACCGCCCGCCCGCAGGGTATCCGCATGCCACTGCCCCAACACCCTGGGTGGCAACCAATGTGCCCAGTCACTTTGCGGCAGGCTCACATAGGCTTGTACCTCGCCATCACGCCAAGCCTCGGCCGACATACGGCTGTTCAGGCTCAGCGCCAGGGGCTGGCCATCAGGCAGGGTCGCGCGCAAGTCCAATGCCTGACGTGTGGCACCGGCCTGCAGGCCAGCACTCACATAAGTCAGGGTCAGCGGGTCGCGCTGCCAGGGGTGCAGGGTGACCAGACTGTCGAATACATCGATGCGCCCCAACTGCCGCAGGCGCTGCAGCAAGTCGGCAGGGTCCAGCGGCGCGTCGTCCTTCTTCGGCAGGCCCTCCAGGCTCCAGGCGCCCTGCTCGTTCTCGCGAAGGATCAGTTGCAGCCCGCCCAGCTGAATGCGCGCCAGGCGCACTTCACGGGCGGTGAGGCTGGCCCAGATGTCGGGCACTACCATGACGTCGTCAAGCCGCAGCGCCTTGGTGCCTTCGCCCAGTTGCAGGTCGCGCACCCGCAGCACGGGGGCCAACCCGCTCCAGTGCCCTTCCAGGGCACCGACATGCACGGGCAGGCCCAGCGCCTGCTCGGCCTTGCTTTCTAAGTCGGCACGGTACTCGGCGACCAGCGGCACCAGTTCACGGCCAAGGCTGACATACAGCGCCACCAATACGGCCAGCAGGGCACAAATGCCCAACCCCCAGCGGGTCAGAGCGACAAGAACGCGGTTCAGACGTCCCATGGCCATGGCCCTCCAAGTCGTTTATCCATGATGGCCCGTAGTGCCGGTTTTACCAGCCCGACGATACCGTGGCGTGTTTCAGAAGGCCTCAGAGCAGCACCACGTCGTACTGTTCCTGCGAATACATCGACTCGACCTGGAAGCGAATGGTTCGACCGATGAAGGCTTCCAGTTCCGCCACGTTGCCTGACTCCTCATCCAGCAGGCGGTCGACCACCTTCTGGTTGGCCAGCACACGGTAGCCTTCGGCCTGATAGGCGCGGGCCTCACGCAGGATCTCGCGGAATATTTCGTAGCAGATGGTCTCGGGCGTTTTCAGCTTGCCGCGGCCCTGACAGGCCAGGCACGGCTCGCACAGCACCTGCTCCAGGCTTTCCCGCGTGCGCTTGCGGGTCATCTGCACCAGGCCCAGTTCGGTGATGCCGATGATGTTGGTCTTGGCGTGATCGCGCTCCAGCTGTTTTTCCAGGGTACGCAGAACCTGGCGCTGGTGATCTTCGTCTTCCATGTCGATGAAGTCGATGATGATGATGCCGCCAATGTTGCGTAGGCGCAGTTGCCTGGCGATGGCGGTAGCGGCCTCGAGGTTGGTCTTGAAGATGGTTTCTTCGAGGTTGCGATGGCCGACGAAAGCCCCGGTGTTGACGTCGATGGTGGTCATCGCTTCGGCCGGGTCGACCACCAGGTAACCGCCGGACTTCAACGGCACCTTGCGCTCCAGGGCCCGCTGGATCTCGTCTTCGACGCCGTACAGGTCAAAGATAGGGCGCTCGCCCGGGTAATGTTCGAGGCGGTCGGCTATTTCCGGCATCAGCTCGCCGACGAACTGCGTGGTCTTCTGGAAGGTTTCCCGCGAGTCGATGCGGATCTTCTCGATCTTCGGGTTGACCAGGTCACGCAGGGTACGCAGGGCCAGGCCAAGGTCTTCATAAATGACCGTGGGCGCGCCACAGGTCTTGATCTGGGTGCCAATCTGCTCCCACAGGCGGCGCAGGTAGCGAATGTCCTGCAAGATCTCCTCGGCACGCGCGCCTTCGGCGGCGGTGCGCAGGATGAAGCCGCCGGCATCCTTGATGTTCTCGCTATCCATGCAGTCGCTGACCACCTGTTTGAGGCGATCACGCTCGGCTTCGTCCTCGATTTTCAGCGAGATACCGACATGACTGCTGCGTGGCATGTACACCAGGTAGCGCGACGGAATCGATAGCTGGGTGGTCAGGCGCGCCCCCTTGGTGCCGATCGGGTCCTTGGTCACCTGCACCACCAGAGCCTGGCCTTCATGTACCAGTGCGGTGATGTTCTCTACCGCCGAGCCTTCACGCTGGGAGATCTCCGAGGCATGGATAAATGCAGCGCGCTCAAGGCCGATGTCGACGAAGGCCGCCTGCATGCCTGGCAGCACACGCACCACCTTGCCCTTGTAGATATTGCCGACGATGCCACGGCGCTGGGTGCGCTCGACGTGCACTTCCTGCAGCACCCCGTTTTCCACCACCGCCACACGTGACTCCATCGGGGTGATGTTGATCAGGATCTCTTCACTCATGGCAGGCTCTCGTCAAAGGTTCTTTCTTATGATGGATGGCGTATGCACTGCTGGCTACTGCGGGTTTGTTACCTCTGGCGTATGCGCAAGCGATTGCCAGCAGGCGATGCCGAACTGGCCAAGCAAATCGGCCGTTTCACAGAGCGGCAAGCCGACCACCGCCGAGTAGCTGCCGGAAAGGCCGGTGACGAAAACCGCACCCAGCCCCTGCACGGCATAGCTGCCAGCCTTGTCTGCTGGCTCGCCGCTGGCCCAATAGCGTTGCGCTTCATCGGTGCCGATGGCGCGAAAGCGCACCTTGCTGGTAACGCAAAAACTGTGCACCCGCTGGCCATCGTCCAGGGCGACAGCGGTCAGCACCTGATGCTCACGGCCTGACAGGTCAGCCAGCATGGCCAAGGCATCTTCGCGGTTTTCCGGCTTGCCGAGAATACGACCATCGAGTACCACTGCGGTGTCAGCGCCGAGCACTACAGCCGGGCCATCGATGCTGGCCAGGCCGGCGGCAGCCTTTGCCCGGGCCAGGCGTTCGACGTAGGCAGGGGCGCTTTCGCTGGGTAGCGGAGTTTCATCGACGGGGGCGCTGATGACGATGAACGGCACGCCGATCTGCGTCAGCAGTTCACGACGACGGGGCGAGCCTGAAGCCAGGTATAACGGGGTCATTCAGACATCTCCCTGTCAGCGGCGCGTTGCCGTCAGTTGATATGCAAGCGTCGACGCAGGTCGCGCAAGGCAAAGCTGATCCACGGCCAGAGCAAGGCACTGATCACCGCCGACCAGACCAGCGCCAGGGTGGGTAGGCGGTTGCCGGTCAGTGCGCTGAGCCACAACTGGATCAACTGGGCGATACCAAAGATCACCAGAATGACCAGGCTTTGCTGCCACATGGGGAACATGCGCAGACGCTGCTGCAGGGACAGCACCAGAAAGGTGATGAAGGTAAGAACCAGCGCATTCTGCCCCAACAGGGTGCCATACAGCACGTCCTCGGCCAGGCCCAACACGAACGCCGTGGTCATGCCGACTTTGTTCGGCACGGCAAGGGTCCAGAACGACACCAGCAAGGCCAGCCACATGGGCCGGAACACCTCCATGAACTGCGGCATGGGGGAAACGCTGAGCAGCAGGCCGATGGCGAAAGTAAGCCAGATGATCCAGCCGTTATTGCGGCGTGATGCAGCCATCATTGCCTCCGGAGTTGAGCGGGTGCGGCCGGCGTGGCAGGTGCAGCAGACGGGACTGCTGGCTGCGCGACCGGAGTGGCCGGTGCTGCCGGTGCGACCGACGCGGCAGGCGTGCCAGCGGCGGGTGCGACCTGATCACTGGTAGCGGTCGGATGGCCAGCAGGTGCAGCGCCCTTGCGATCAGCCTCTTCCTGGGCAATGGCGGCATCGGTGGCGCGCTGCTCCGGGCTACGTCGGTCACTGAACACCAGCAGCATATAGCGGCTGCGGTTGAGTGCGGCGGTAGGGATGGCACGAACGATGGCAAAGGGCTGGCCGGAATCGTGGATCACTTCGTTGACCGTGGCCACCGGGTAGCCGGCAGGAAAGCGCTGCCCCATGCCGGAACTGACCAGCAGGTCGCCTTCCTTGATGTCGGCAGTGTCGGCCACATGGCGCAACTCCAGGCGTTCCGGGTTGCCAGTGCCGCTGGCGATGGCACGCAGACCGTTGCGGTTGACCTGCACCGGAATGCTGTGGGTGGTATCGGTCAGCAACAGTACCCGCGCGGTGTAGGGCATCAACTCTACGACCTGGCCCATCAGGCCGCGGGCATCGAGCACCGGCTGGCCCAGGAACACACCATCACGCTCACCCTTGTTGATCAGAATGCGGTGGGTAAACGGGTTGGGGTCGACACCGATCAGCTCGGCCACTTCAACCTTTTCGTTGACCAGCGCCGAAGAGTTGAGCAACTCGCGCAGCCGCACGTTCTGCTCGGTCAGGGCTGCCAGCTTCTGCAGGCGCCCCTGCAGCAGCAGGGCTTCGGTCTTGAGCTTCTCGTTTTCGGCAATCAGCTCGGTGCGGCTACCGAACTGGCCGGCCACACCTTGCCAGGCACGCTGCGGCAAATCGGTGATCCAGTACGATTCCATCAGCACCAGGCCCATCTGGCTGCGCACGGGTTTGAGCACGTCGAAGCGCGCGTCGACAACCATCAACGCGACCGACATCACCACAAGAACGAGGAGGCGAACGCCCAGCGAAGGGCCCTTGGAGAAAAGCGGTTTAATGGGCCGTTCCTCGTGGACGACTCAGGAGGTCATTGGACATGGAACAACGCACCAGCCTGGTTGCGGGTTGACGGATACGGTGCCCCAAACGGGCACCAGCGCAGCACATACAGGTAGCACTGTGTGTACTACCTGTAAACCGGGCGCTCGTGAACAGCGAGCGGGATCACTCGCTGGAGAGCAGGTCCATCGCGTGCTTGTCCATCATTTCCAGGGCGCGACCGCCGCCACGGGCGACGCAGGTCAGCGGGTCCTCGGCAACGATTACCGGCAGGCCGGTTTCCTGGGCCAGCAGTTTGTCGAGGTCACGCAGCAGCGCACCACCACCGGTCAGCACCAGGCCGCGCTCGGCGATGTCCGAAGCAAGCTCGGGCGGCGATTGCTCGAGGGCGCTCTTGACCGCCTGGACGATGGTCGCCAGCGATTCCTGCAGCGCTTCGAGCACTTCGTTGGAGTTCAGGGTGAAGGCACGCGGCACACCTTCGGCCAGGTTGCGGCCACGCACGTCGACTTCACGTACTTCACCACCTGGGTAGGCAGTACCGATTTCCTGCTTGATACGCTCGGCGGTGGATTCGCCGATCAAGCTGCCGTAGTTGCGGCGCACGTAGGTCACGATGGCTTCATCGAAGCGGTCACCGCCCACACGGACGGACTCGGCATAGACCACGCCGTTCAGCGAGATCAGGGCGATTTCAGTGGTACCACCACCGATATCGACGACCATCGAACCGCGGGCCTCTTCAACCGGCAGGCCTGCACCGATGGCAGCGGCCATCGGCTCTTCGATCAGGAACACTTCACGGGCACCCGCACCGAGGGCCGACTCGCGGATGGCGCGGCGCTCTACCTGGGTCGACTTGCACGGCACGCAGATCAGCACGCGCGGGCTTGGCTGCAGGAAGCTGTTCTCGTGAACCTTGTTGATAAAATATTGCAACATTTTTTCGCAGACGCTGAAGTCGGCGATGACGCCGTCCTTCATCGGACGAATGGCTGCAATGTTGCCAGGCGTACGGCCCAGCATGCGTTTGGCTTCGGTACCGACGGCGACGACGCTTTTCTGGTTGCCATGGGTACGGATGGCAACAACCGAGGGTTCATTCAGGACGATACCGCGCTCACGCACGTAAATAAGGGTGTTGGCAGTACCCAGGTCGATCGAAAGATCGCTGGAAAACATGCCACGCAGTTTCTTGAACATGGGAAAGTGACCCTGGGGAAAGCGTGGGTAAAAAAGTGCGGCAAACTCTAACAATGGCAGGGATTTTGGGCAAGGAGCCAATATGTTAAATTGGCTGTTTTTCCGAGCACGCCAGCAGAATTTCGCGGCCGTTAGACCGCCAGAAAGCTGACATGTTCCTCACTGCGGACCCAAATTCCGTTCTTTGTTTCCCTTGGAGATCCTCATGGCGCTTGAACGCTGCGACGTGGAAAAGATCGCCCATCTGGCCCGCCTGGGCCTGAATGATGGCGAACTGCCACGCATTACTGACGCCCTGAACAGCATTCTCGGCCTGGTCGACCAGATGCAAGCGGTCGATACCACTGGCATCGAGCCCCTGGCCCACCCGCTGGAGGCCAGCCAGCGCCTGCGTCCCGACCAAGTCACCGAAAGCAACCAGCGCGACGCCTACCAGGCCATTGCGCCGTCGACCGAAAGCGGTCTGTACCTGGTTCCCAAAGTCATCGAGTAAGGGATAGAGCCTGCCATGCATCAATTGACCCTGGCCGAGATCGCCCGCGGACTCGCCGACAAATCGTTTTCTTCCGAAGAGCTGACCGGCGCGCTACTGGCGCGCATCAAACAGCTCGACCCTCAGATCAACAGCTTCATCAGCATCACCGACGACCTGGCCCTGGGCCAGGCGCGTGCCGCCGATGCCCGTCGCGCCGCTGGCGAAACCGGCGCGCTGCTGGGTGCACCGATCGCCCACAAAGACCTGTTCTGTACCAACGGCGTACGCACCAGCTGCGGCTCGAAGATGCTCGACAACTTCAAGGCGCCCTATGACGCCACCGTGGTCGCCAAGCTGGCCGAAGCCGGCATGGTCACCTTGGGCAAGACCAACATGGACGAGTTCGCCATGGGTTCGGCCAACGAATCCAGCCATTACGGCGCGGTGAAGAACCCGTGGAACCTCGAGCACGTGCCAGGCGGCTCATCCGGTGGTTCGGCCGCTGCAGTGGCCGCGCGCCTGCTGCCCGCCACCACGGGCACCGACACCGGCGGCTCGATCCGCCAGCCCGCGGCACTGACCAACCTCACCGGCCTCAAGCCGACGTACGGTCGTGTGTCACGCTGGGGCATGATCGCCTACGCCTCCAGCCTCGACCAGGGCGGCCCGCTGGCCCGCACCGCCGAAGACTGCGCGCTGCTGCTGCAAGGCATGGCCGGTTTCGACGCCAAGGACTCCACCAGCATCGAAGAGCCGGTGCCGGACTACAGCGCCAACCTGAACGCTTCACTTCAGGGCCTGCGCATCGGCCTGCCGAAAGAGTACTTCGGCGCCGGTCTCGACCCACGCATCGCCGACCTGGTCCAGGCCAGCGTCAAAGAGCTGGAAAAGCTCGGCGCAGTGGTCAAGGAAATCAGCCTGCCGAACATGCAGCATGCCATTCCGGCCTACTACGTGATCGCCCCGGCCGAAGCCTCTTCCAACCTGTCGCGTTTCGACGGCGTACGCTTCGGCTACCGCTGCGAAGAGCCGAAAGACCTCACCGACCTCTACAAGCGCTCACGCGGCGAAGGCTTCGGCGCTGAAGTACAGCGCCGTATCATGGTCGGTACCTACGCCCTGTCGGCCGGCTACTACGACGCCTATTACGTGAAGGCGCAGCAAATCCGCCGCCTGATCAAGAACGACTTCATGGCCGCCTTCAACGATGTCGACCTGATTCTCGGCCCGACCACGCCAAACCCGGCCTGGAAGCTCGGCGCCAAGAGCAGCGACCCGGTTGCCGCCTATCTCGAAGACGTCTACACCATCACCGCCAACCTGGCAGGCCTGCCAGGCCTGTCGATGCCTGCGGGCTTCGTCGACGGCCTGCCGGTCGGCGTGCAACTGCTGGCGCCATACTTCCAGGAAGGCCGCCTGCTCAACGTCGCGCACCGCTACCAACAGGTGACCGACTGGCACACCCGCGCCCCCAACGGCTTCTGAGGAATTCACACATGCAATGGGAAGTTGTGATCGGGCTGGAAATTCACACTCAGCTCGCCACCCAGTCGAAGATCTTCTCCGGCAGCGCTACCACCTTTGGCTCCGAGCCGAATACTCAGGCCAGCCTGGTTGACCTGGGCATGCCCGGCGTACTGCCGGTGCTGAACGAGGAAGCCGTGCGCATGGCGTGCATGTTCGGCCTGGCCATCGATGCCGAGATCGGCAGGCGCAACGTGTTCGCACGCAAGAACTACTTCTACCCGGACCTGCCCAAGGGCTACCAGATCAGCCAGATGGACCTGCCGATCGTCGGCAAGGGCCACCTGGACATCGCACTGGAAGACGGCACCATCAAGCGCATCGGCGTAACCCGCGCGCACCTGGAAGAGGACGCCGGCAAGAGCCTTCACGAAGACTTCAGCGGTTCCACCGGCATCGACCTGAACCGTGCCGGCACCCCGCTGCTGGAAATCGTCTCCGAGCCTGACATGCGCAGCGCCAAGGAAGCCGTCGCCTACGTCAAGGCGATCCACGCGCTGGTGCGCTACCTGGGCATCTGCGACGGCAACATGGCCGAAGGTTCGCTGCGCTGCGACTGCAACGTATCGATCCGCCCGAAAGGCCAGACCGAGTTTGGCACTCGCTGCGAAATCAAGAACGTCAACTCGTTCCGTTTCATCGAGCGCGCGATCAACAGCGAAATCCAGCGCCAGATCGACCTGATCGAAGACGGTGGCAAAGTGGTGCAGGAAACCCGCCTGTACGACCCGAACAAGGACGAAACCCGCTCCATGCGCAGCAAAGAGGAAGCCAACGACTACCGTTACTTCCCCGATCCGGACCTGCTGCCGGTGGTCATCGAGGACAGCTTCCTCGAAACCATCCGCGCCGGCCTGCCGGAGCTGCCACCCCAGAAGGTCGAGCGTTTCCAGAGCCAGTACGGCCTGTCGGCCTACGATGCCAATGTCTTGGCTTCCAGCCGCGAACAGGCGGACTACTTCGAAGAAGTGGTGAAAATCGGGGGT
Source organism: Pseudomonas sp. zjy_15 (assembly GCF_043101865.1). Lineage (NCBI taxonomy): Bacteria > Pseudomonadati > Pseudomonadota > Gammaproteobacteria > Pseudomonadales > Pseudomonadaceae > Pseudomonas > Pseudomonas sp. zjy_15. The sequence goes on along the minus strand of NZ_JBICII010000070.1, from coordinate 35,118 downwards.
GATGCCAAGCTGGCGGCCAACTGGGTCATGGTCGAACTGGGTAGCCTGCTGAACAAGCTGGGTGTCGAAATCGATCAGGCGCCGGTCAGTGCCGCGCAACTGGGCGGCATGCTGCTGCGCATTCGTGACAACACCATCAGCGGCAAGATTGCCAAGACCGTGTTCGAGGCCATGGCCGCCGGTGAAGGCGATGCCGACAGCATCATCGAGAGCAAAGGCCTGAAGCAGGTTACCGATACAGGTGCGATCGACAAGATGCTCGACGAAATGCTGGCAGCCAATGCCGAGCAGGTCGAACAGTATCGTGCAGCCGATGAGGCCAAGCGCGGCAAGATGTTCGGCTTCTTCGTCGGCCAGGCCATGAAAGCCTCCAAAGGCAAGGCCAACCCGGGGCAGGTGAACCAATTGCTCAAGGCCAAGCTCGAAGGGTGATGATTTTCCCCCTGTAATGCTGCGAGGGCTTCGCCCTCGTTCGCGGCTAAAACCGCTCCTACACAAGCCAGCGCTTTACCTGTAGGGGCGGGTTTACCCGCGAATGGCCGCACCGGAGAGCACCTGACTTGCTAAAACGATCCCTCGGCACCCTCGCCCTGTTTTCTTTCCTGGCCGGTTGCGCCAGCCATGACATCGACCCGCGCGGTTACGACCGGACGGGTACCGCGTCCTATTACGGGTCGCGCCACCACGGCAAACGCACTGCCAGTGGCGAACCATTCAACCAGCACAGCCTTACCGCCGCCCACCGCAGCCTGCCTTTCGGCACGCGAGTACTGGTGACCAACATGGCCAACCGGCGCAGTGTGGTGGTTCGCATCAACGACCGAGGCCCGCACACCCGGGGCCGCCTGATTGACCTGTCTCGCGCAGCAGCAGAAAAAATCGGCATGCTCCGTAGCGGAACAGCGCGCGTCCGGGTACAAGGGCTTAGCGACTGACGCGACAGGAGTCCGACCATTTTCGACCTGGCCACCCTTCCCACTTTTAGCCTGCTGCAAATGGGCGTTGCCCTGCTGTTGCTGGTCGGCGGCGCCGAGCTACTGGTGCGCTCCGCTTTGCGCCTGGCGCAGCGCCTGCACGTTCGCCCGCTGATAATAGGCCTGAGCCTGGTGGCCTTCGGCAGCACCGCGCCACAATTGACCGTAAGCCTGCAGGCTGCCTACCAAGGCGCGCCGGATGTGGCAGTAGGCAGCGTGATCGGCAGCAATATCTTCAACGTACTGGTCATTCTCGGCCTGGCCGCGCTGATCATTCCGCTGCGGGTGTCACGCCAACTGGTGCGTCTGGACATTCCATTGATGATCGTCGCCAGCGGACTGGTGTATGCACTGTCCGCCAATGCCCGCCTGGGCAGGGTTGAAGGGGCACTGCTATTGCTGGGGCTGGCCGGTTACCTGGCAATGCTCTGGCATCAGTCGCGCCACTATGCACGCACCTACCCGGCCCCGGACGCCACCAGGTCCGGGGCCGGGCGCTTCTGGTCAGGTACGCTGTTGCAGGTATTGGTCGGCCTCGGCCTGCTGAGCCTGGCGGGCCACTTGCTGCTGGAAGCTGCCATCGAGGTGGCCACCGACCTGGGCCTGTCCGAGCGCATCATCGGCCTGACGGTGGTCGCCATCTGCACCTCCCTGCCGGAACTGGCCGCTGCGCTGATCGCCGCCTTGCGTGGCGAACGGGAGATCGCCGTGGGCACGGTGATCGGCAGCAACCTGTTCAACCTGCTGGCCGTACTGGGCCTCACCGCACTGATCACCCCGGAGCCACTGTCGATTTCGCCTAACGCGCTATCTTTCGATCTGCCTGTAATGCTCGGCGTTGCCGTCCTGAGCCTGCCAGTGTTCTATTCCAGTTACCGCATCACTCGCGCCGAAGGCCTGGTGTTTCTTTGCCTGTACCTGGCCTACGGCCTGCATGTGGCGGCTTTTACCATGGGTATGCCGCTGGCTGGCCGCCTGGAGCGCTTGATGCTGTTCTATGTACTGCCGGTGCTCGCCACAGTGTTGCTGTACACCACCGTGCGCGCCTGGCGGAGGCAGCATTGAGGGGCATGGAAGGGGCACGCGTCAGGGCCGCCAGACGCATGCCTTTAGGCTTTCATCGCCTGTGAGATCGAGCGCCGCCCGCGCGGCGCTTCGCTTTGGCGCATGCCTCGATATCGCGTCGTACAAACAAGGCGGTCGCGCGCGCCTGGCACAGAACGGACTGGCCCGAAACAAACGTAGGAGCGGGTTTACCCGCGAAGCGCCGCGCGGGCGGCGCTCGATCTCACAGGCGCCGAAAACTTAACGGCATACCCCATACGAACAAACCCGATCAGCCCTTGGCCTGGCGCGCCTTCTTCAACTTGAAGGCAACCCACAGCACAGCGATCCATGCCGGGATCAGCATTACCGAGATGCGAATCGGCGGCGTCAGGTACATCACCACCAGGATCAGCACGATGAATGCCAGGCACAGGTAGTTGGTCAGTGGGTGCCCCAGGCTTTTGTAGAAAGGGGTGATCCCGGCGGCCAGCTTGGCCTGGCGGAACTTCAGATGGGTAATACTGATGCTAGCCCAGTTGATCACCAGCGCAGACACCGCCAACGCCATCAGCAAACCAAAGGCCCCTCCCGGCATCAGGTAATTGATCAGCACGCACAGGCCGGTCGCAAAGGCCGACACGCCCAGCGCGGTCAGCGGCACACCGCTACGGCTTACCTTCAGCAACTGACGCGGCGCATCGCCCTGGCTGGCCAGGCCGAACAGCATCCGGCTATTGGCGTACACACAGCTGTTGTACACCGAGAGCGCAGCCGTCAGCACCACGATATTGAGGATGGTCGCCACCAGGTCGCTGTCCAGTTCGTGGAAGATCATCACGAACGGGCTGCCGCCCTGCACCACCTTCTGCCAAGGGTACAGCGACAACAGCACTGCCAAGGCACCGATGTAAAAAATCAGGATGCGGTACACCACCTGGTTGGTGGCCTTGGGGATGCTCTGGCGCGGGTTGTCGGCTTCGGCAGCCGTGATGCCTACCAACTCCAGGCCACCGAACGAGAACATGATCACCGCCAAGGCCATTACCAGACCAGTGACACCGTTAGGGAAGAAGCCACCGTACTGCCACAGGTTGGCCACGCTGGCATCCGGGCCACCATGGCCGCTGCCCAGCAACCAGGCACCAAAGCCGATCATGCTGACGATGGCGACCACCTTGACCAGGGCGAACCAGAACTCCATCTCGCCATAAACTTTTACCTGGGTCAGGTTGATCAGGTTGATCACCACGAAGAAGATCGCCGCCGTGGCCCAGGTAGGGAAGTCCGGCCACCAGTACTGCACATAGATACCGACCGCCGTCAGCTCGGCCATGCCGACCAGCACGTACACCACCCAGTAATTCCAGCCTGAGACAAAGCCGGCAAACTCGCTCCAGTATTGGTGGGCGAAGTGGCTGAAGCTGCCGGCGACCGGCTCTTCCACCACCATTTCGCCCAGCTGGCGCATGATCAGGAAGGCCATCAGGCCGGCGATGGCGTAGCCCAACAACACGGAGGGGCCGGCCAACTGGATGGTCTGGGCAATGCCCAGGAACAACCCGGTACCGATGGCCCCGCCCAGCGCGATCAGCTGGATATGGCGATTCTTCAGCCCGCGCTGTAACCGCTCGGGCGTGCTCTGGTCTTGCATGAAGTGTCCTTTAGCTCAGTGAGGCAGTGTTGTTGCTGTTATTTGCAGTCAAGGATCTAGATCCATCCGCCCCACTGCAAGATGAAAATACCAATGTTGGTGGTGATCGCCGCCATTAGCGTGGTGATCACGATGATCGACGCGGCCAGTTCATGATTGCCGTTGGCCGCCCTCGCCATCACGTAGCTGGCCGCAGCGGTCGGGCTGCCTATGTACAGGAACAGGATGCCCAGCTCCGCCCCGCGAAACCCGCACAACCAGGCCCCAAGGGTACCGAGCAGCGGCAGCCAGAGCATTTTCACGAGGCTGGCATCGATGGCCAGCCGACCACAGTTACGCAGGGCTGCCAGCGACAGCGTGCCGCCGATACAGATCAGCGCCAGCGGCAGGGTCATCTGCGCCAGGTAGTCGCCCGAGGTCAGCAGCCAGTTGGGCAGCGGCACCTGGCCATAAGCCATGGGAGCGGCCACCAGCACGCTGATGATCAGCGGGTTGCTGAAAATGCTCTTGCAGATACTCCACGGGTCGGACTTGAGGTCCGGGCTGTACACCGCCAGCACCACCGCGGACAGCGAGTTGTACATGAGGATGACCAGGCCTGCGAGCACCGCCCCCAGGGAGATGCCATAGTCACCGTACAGGCTGGCGGCCAGGGCCAGGCCTATCACACCGTTGTTGCCGCGGAATGCGCCCTGGGTATAGATGCCCCGGTCGGCCATCGGGCTGCGCCAGATGGCCATGCCCCAGGCAATGGCGAAACCGGCCAAAGTGGCGACGATGAAATACAGGAGGACGCCGGGTTTGACCGCTGCGGCCAGGTCGGCGTGATAGATGCCGAGAAACAGCAGCGCCGGCATGCAGACGTTGAACACCAGCTGCGAGGCGACACGGTTGAAGTTGTCGTCGATCAAGTGTATGCGTTTGAGCAGGACGCCCATGAACAGCATGGCGAAAACCGGTGCCGTGATGTTCAGGGTCTGGATAAGAAGGGCGAGCATGCGCAAGCGATCCTGGAGGGGGTTGCCGTCAGGCGGCCAATGATACGTCAACGGCCGGGATTTGCGGGGATCAAGCGCGATAAAAGGAATGTCTTTTCAGGTTATCCGCTGCCCGTACCGGCCTCATTGCACGCCCCCCACCGACTAGCACGCCGCGACTCATCGGTTCATACAAACCCGTGTCAGCCAGTCATTACAACCCCGCAGCAACCCAAGCCTTGTTCAGCCGCTTCTCCCGCGCCGACGCCGCCAGCGCCATCACCCCCTGGTCACGCTGCCAGATTTGCGCCCAATGCACCGGCCCTGCCGCCAACGCTGCATCGATCTCCCCCCGCAACGCCTGGAACTGCGCAAACAACCCGCCCAGCAACAAGTGACACCCCATGCTATCGGCACACTGCCGGCTCCCCTCGGCACAGCCGGCCAACAGCCCGAGCAACTGCAGGCGCAGCCCCTGCGGCCAGGCGCACTCCTGCCCCACGCCATACAACCAGGCGGTCAGCGCCGTGAGTACATACAAGTCCTCCAGCGAACGGAACGGCTTCACATAGGCATCCCAGCCGTCACCGGCCAGCAACTCGCACGATGCCTGCTCCAGCAGCAATCGGCCATGACCGACTTCCGGCATCAGCGGCAGGGTTGGCAATGGCTCCAGTGTCACCCCCGGCTCCCCGGGGTAAACCACCGCCAGGCTCAGTTGCGGCGCAGCGCCAGCCGCTTCGCTACGCGCCGCCACCAGCAACCACTCCGCCTCCAGCCCCGCGGTAACGAAGTCTTTGCAACCCGACAGCCGCAGAGCGTCCAGCCGTGTGTGCATGTCTGCCGGCCGCACGCTGCGCCGCTCGGTGGCACACAAGGCGCCAAGGCTGTGCGGCGCACTGGGCCACAGCACGCGAAGGGCAGCCTGGTAACCCACCAGGAAGGCCAGGCCCGGGGTGGCCATTGCACGCCCGCCCAGTACCGCCAGTTCGAACGGGGCAACCGTGCCGAGGCGCTCAAGCAGCGCGGCGTAGGTTTCGCCCAGGGTGCCTGTCGGCGCGAGGCGAAGCGGATCGTTGAGTCGTTGCAACCAGGCCATGGAACAGCTCCTTGCTGGAGGGCTTTCAGTTAAGGCTCAGGGTTGTCACGCAAGCATCACCAAAGATTCACAGGGGTGACACTGGGTCTACCTAGGCTGACTTTGCACAACAAAGCCGACCGGCCGCAACCCTTCTTGGCTGGCTTATGGAGACTCGTAATGACTCGGATCGCTACCGCTGGCGACTACAGCACTGAACGCCGTCTGCAAGCCGAACGCCTGGTTGGCGCCGCGGCGCTGCAAGAAGCCCAGGCCCTGCGCTATACAGTATTCAGCGCAGAGTTCAAGGCCAAGCTCAAAGGTGCCGAGCAAGGCCTGGACATGGACGACTACGACGTGCACTGCCGCCACATTGGTGTACGCGACCTGAGCACCGGCGAACTGGTTGCCACCACCCGCCTGCTCGATCACCAGGCTGCCAGCAGCCTGGGCCGGTTCTACAGCGAAGAAGAGTTCAGCCTGCACGGCCTGTTGCAGCTGCAAGGCCCGATCCTCGAGCTGGGCCGTACCTGCGTGGCCCCCGACTACCGCAACGGCGGCACCATCGCCGTGCTCTGGGGCGAACTGGCCGAGGTGCTCAACGAGGGCCGCTACAGCTATCTGATGGGCTGCGCCAGTATCCCCATGCAGGACGGCGGCGTGCAGGCCCATGCAGTGATGCAGCGCCTGCGTGAGCGTTACCTGTGCACCGAACACCTGCGTGCCGAGCCGAAAAACCCGCTGCCGAAACTGGCCTTGCCCAATAACGTCATTGCCGAAATGCCACCGCTGCTCAAGGCCTACATGCGCCTGGGGGCGAAAATTTGTGGCGAGCCATGCTGGGACGAAGATTTCCAGGTGGCCGACGTGTTCATCCTGCTCAAACGCGACGAGCTGTGCCCACGCTACGCCCGCCACTTCAAGGCGGCGGTCTGATGCCGAAGTTGCGGGTACTGGCCCGCCTCATCCGACTGCTGCTGGTGCTGGCGCAGGGCATGCTGATGGCCAGCATTATCGCCTTGGGTGAGCGCCTGGGCTTCAAGGCGCCGATCGAACGGCGCCAGCGCTGGACCTGTCTGTTCATGAAACGCCTGGTCGCCGCCCTGCCCTTCGACGTGAAGGTAGTTGGCGAACTTCCACAGCGGCCGATGCTGTGGGTCAGCAATCATGTTTCCTGGACCGACATTCCCCTGCTTGGCATGCTCACGCCGCTGTCTTTCCTGTCCAAGGCCGAAGTGCGTCACTGGCCGGTGGCCGGCTGGCTGGCGGAAAAGGCCGGCACGCTGTTCATTCGCCGTGGTGGTGGCGACAGTCAGCGCCTGCGCGAACAGATTGCCGGGCAACTGGGGCTGGCTCGTCCGCTGTTGATCTTCCCCGAAGGCACCACTACCAGCGGCCGCACGTTGCGCACCTTTCATGGCCGCCTGCTGGCAGGTGCCATCGACCGTGGCGTGGCGGTGCAGCCAGTCGCTGTTCAGTACCTGCGTGATGGCCAGATCGACCCGGTAGCGCCGTTCATTGGTGAGGACGACCTGGTGTCCCACCTGATGCGCCTGTTTGCCCTGCCGCGGGGCGAGGTGTGCATCCACCTGCTGCAGCCAATAGGTAGCGTGGGCAAGGAACGTGCAGCGCTGGCGTTGCAGGCACAGCAGGCGATTCACCTGACGCTGTTCGGGGTTGAAGACGTAAAGATGGCGCCACGTCGGCAGGCGCGGGCTGCCTGAATGCTTGCACGGCCTGTTCTGGCCCTTTCGCGGGTGAACCCGCTCCTACACCGATCGCATTCCCCGTAGGAGCGGGTTTACCCGCGAAGAGGCCAGTATCACCCACACACCTCTAACGGTCAGACATCCGCCCTACCGCCGCAAACGCCTGCAACTGCGGGTAAAACTCGCGAAAATCCGCCAGCAGCGGCTCATACAGCCGCTCCAGTTCCACCATCACCCCAACCATCCCCTCTGGCCGCGACAAACGTCGGGCAATACCGTTGAACACCTGCTCCAGAGTGGCAAAATCGCCATACGCCCCGAGCCAGTCATCCGCTGCCATGAACGGCGCAATCCGCGCCAACCGCCCAGGCAGCTCGGGCTCTGCCAGCAGTACCCGATAAAACGCGCCAGTGAACTGCTCCAGCGGCTGCTCGGCGTAATGGCTCCAATGCCGTGCCAGGCAATGGTCGAAAAACACATCCAGGACGATGCCGGCAAAGCGCCGCCGCTCGCGCGGAAAACGTGCCAGAGCCGCCAGCACCAACGGGTGCTGGTCAGTGTAACTGTCGATATGCCGGTGCAGCCGGATGGCCGCCTCCAGCGCAGGCGGAAAGCGCCCTTCCAACGAGCCTTTGACAAAGTCGCCGTAAAGGCTGCCAAGCAATTGTTGCGGCGCCGGGCCGCCCAGGTGCAAGTGTGCGAGGTAGTTCATGAGCGCAGTCTAGCACCGCCGCCCGACATATCGTTATAACGCGATATATCGATTCGTGCTCAGCTCAGAACGCCTTCGTATTTGTATATCGAAATACAGCGAATTATATTTCGTCCTATCGCGATATACCGCTACAGCGAACCTCAAACCATGCCACTCGATCTCGACGAAATCATAAAAGCACTGGCCCACCCGGTCAGGCGAGAAATTCTCAGCTGGCTGAAAGACCCGGCAACCCAGTTCCCAGACCAGTACCACAGCACCGAAAACGGTGTGTGTGCCGGGCAAATCGACCAACGCTGCGGCCTGTCGCAGTCGACCGTCTCTGCCCACCTGGCCACGTTGCAGCGCGCCGGGCTTATCAGCAGCCAGAAGATCGGCCAATGGCACTTCTTCAAACGCGACGAAGCCACCATCCAGGCGTTTCTCGAACAACTGCGCCAAGCACTTTGACAAGGCAGGTAACCGCTATGACCACGCTTTTCGATCCGATCAAACTGGGCGACCTGCAACTGCCCAACCGTATCATCATGGCCCCGCTGACCCGCTGCCGCGCCGATGAAGGCCGCGTGCCCAATGCGCTGATGGCCGAATACTACGTACAACGTGCCAGCGCCGGGCTGATCCTCAGCGAGGCGACTTCGGTCAGCCCCATGGGCGTCGGCTACCCAGATACCCCCGGCATCTGGAACGATGAACAGGTACGTGGCTGGAACAACGTGACAAAGGCCGTGCATGCCGCGGGCGGTCGCATCTTCCTGCAACTGTGGCACGTGGGTCGTATCTCCCACCCCAGCTATCTGAATGGCGAACTGCCTGTGGCCCCCAGCGCGATCCAGCCCAAGGGCCATGTGAGCCTGGTGCGCCCACTGAGTGACTACCCTACCCCGCGGGCGCTGGAAACCGAAGAAATCAACGACATCGTCGAGGCCTACCGCAGTGGTGCCGAAAATGCCAAGGCTGCCGGTTTCGATGGTGTGGAGATCCATGGCGCCAACGGTTACCTGCTCGACCAGTTCCTGCAAAGCAGCACCAACCAGCGCACCGACCGTTACGGTGGCTCGCTGGAAAACCGCGCGCGCCTGTTGCTGGAGGTGACCGATGCGGCCATTGAAGTGTGGGGCGCGCAGCGCGTAGGTGTGCACCTGGCACCGCGTACCGACGCCCACGACATGGGCGACGCCGACCGCGCCGAGACCTTCACCTATGTGGCCCGAGAGCTGGGCAAACGCGGCATCGCCTTCATCTGCTCACGGGAGCGGGAAGCCGACGACAGCATCGGGCCGCTGATCAAAGAGGCATTCGGTGGCCCGTACATCGTCAACGAGCGGTTCGACAAGGCCAGTGCCAATGCGGCCTTGGCCAGTGGCAAAGCGGATGCCGTGGCGTTTGGAGTGCCATTCATCGCCAACCCCGACCTGCCGGCACGGCTGGCAGCGGATGCACCGTTGAACGAGGCACACCCCGAAACCTTCTATGGCAAGGGGCCGGTGGGTTACATCGATTATCCGCGGTTGTGATCGAGGGCCATTCGCGGGCACGCCCGCTCCCACCGGTACAGCGAAAAGCTTGAAAGCTGTTCTTGATCCTGTGGGAGCGATCGTGCCCGCGAACAAGGCTCAGCTGATGTCACGGACGGGCGTTGATCTGTTGCTGCAGGTTCTGAATCTGGCTCTGCAGCGTATTCAGGTTACGCGTCATCTGCGCACGGAAGGCATCGAACTCCTTCACCGAAGCACCACTGGAGGACGCCGCAGCCGGGCGGTTGTCGATCTGGCTCTTGAGCACGACCATGTCCTGCTCCAGGCTCTGGATAGCCGCACTCGGGTTACCCTGCTTCTTCAACGCGGCCACCTCGCCACCCAAACTCTTGAGCTGGCCGTCCAGCTTGCCGCCATCCACCTGCGCAGCCTTCAGCGCGGCAACCTGCTCGTTCAGGCTCTTCAACTGGGCATCAAGCTTGCCACCATCGACCTGGCCCGAACGCAGCGCCGCCAGCTCACCATTCACCAGCTTCAACTGCGCCTGCAACTGGCTTTGCAGCTCGGTCACGGCCTTCTGCTGTTCTCGGGTATCGGCCAGCACCTGCTCCAGACGCTTGCCCAGGTCGCCGGTCTGTCCGGCAACACCCTTCTGCAACTGGCGCAGCTGCAGCTTCAATGCCTCAGTGCTGGTAGTGGCGCCTGACTCGCTGGCCGCCACTTTGCCACTGATCGCCTGAAGTCGCCCAGCCGCCTCCTCACTGATGCGGGCAAAGCTTTCCTGGGTCGCCACCAGTTGCTGCTCCATCAGCGAGATCTGCTGGAAGCTCCACCAGCCCAGGCCCGCCAACGCGATGAACGAGGCACCGATCAAAGCCCACAACGGCGCCGTGCTGGCCCCGCGGGTGGCTTTCTGGCGGCTGCGCATCACATGCGCCGGTATCAGTTCGTCATCATCAACGGTGCCCGCACGCAAGGCAGGCACGTCATCGAAGTCATCGTGAGCATGGTTACGCATGTAGAGATTCAACCGCGGTAGTCACAAAGAGGCACGAGTATAAACCGCCAACGGGGTGCATTGATGACCATTATCAGCCGGGCGGCAAATGCTTCCACCAGCCACAGAATTCATCCACCGCCGTCCACAGGCTGACCTTGGGCTCATAGCCCAGGTACTGCCGGGCACGGCTGATATCCAGGGTGAAATCACGGCTCATCACCTGCATTCCAAGGCGCGACAAGGTCGGTTGCGGACGCCCTGGCCATAACATGCAGGCCGCCTCGTTCAGCGCGGCCAGGCTGTAGGCAAGGCCATAGGAACGGTAGCGGGTCACCTGGGGAAGCTGCATCTGGCGCATCACGTAGTTGACCACGTCCCACAGCGGCAGTGGCTGGCCGTTGCTTATGTTGTAAGCCTGGCCCAGCGCCCGGTCATCAGCGAACAATGCACTCAGCAGCGCCTCGTTGAGGTTGTGGACACTGGTGAAATCGACCTTGTTCAGGCCATTACCGATGATCGCCACACGCCCTTTGCGCTGCATCTGCATCAGCCGCGGGAAGATACTGGCATCGCCAGCGCCGGTGACGAAGCGCGGACGCAGCGCCAGCACTTCTAGGCCGAACTCCTGGGCACCGAACACTTTCTGCTCGGCCAGGTACTTGGTTTGCCCATAGTGATCGTGGAAGCGACGCGGCACCTGGTCTTCACGGATGTCCAGACGCGAACGGCCATTGAAATAGATCGACGGCGAAGACAGATGCACCAGGCGCCGCACATGCTCCTTCAGGCAGCCCTCGACCACGTTCTCGGTCACCACCACGTTGCCCTGGTAGAAATCCTGATAGCGCCCCCAGTTCCCCACCGCGCCAGCGCAGTGCACCACGGCTTCGACACCCTGGCACAAACGCCGGGCCAGCTCGGCGTCACCCAGGTCGCCCGGGATGAACTGTGCGCCACGCTTGACCAGGTGCTCGACCCCTTCGGCACGGCGGCCGCTGACGCGCACGTCCAGGCCTTGCTCCAGGGCGAAACGCGCAAAGCGCCCGCCAATGAAGCCACTCGCGCCGGTGACCAGAATTCGCATGTAACACTCCGTCTTGCCAGATTTCAGATGCAACTGACGCCAGCCATGGCTACAAGGGCACCAGCCAATGTTGTGCGGTGTGCCGCAGGTGGTCGGTCAATTGCGCGAGCAATTGCCCGCCATTGCGCCAATGATGCCAGTACAGCGGTACATCGATGGGGGTATCGCGACAGATTTCCACCAATTGCCCACTGGCCAGTTGCTCCCGGGCCTGCAGTTCGGGCACCAGGCCCCACCCCAACCCAGCCTCGGTCATGCGCAGGAAGCCTTCGGATGAAGGGCACAGGTGGTGCAGGAAACCACCCTCTATGCCCAGCGATGCCAGGTAGCGATGCTGCAGAAAATCGTCCGGGCCGTACACGATCGCCGGGGTACGGGCCAAGCGGCTGGCGACAAAACCTTGGGGGAAGTGCCGCGCCATGAACACGGGACTGGCCAGCGCCCGGTAGCGCATGGCCCCCAGGGGCAAACTGCGTGCGCCGGCTACCGGCCGCTCACTCCCACACAGGCAGGCTGCCACTTCGCCGGCACGCATGCGTTTAAGGCCCACTTCCTGGTCCTCAACCACCAGGTCGGTCAGCACGTTCTGTTGTGCGCAGAAGTTGCCCACCGCGCCGGCCCACCAGGTGGCCAGGCTATCGGCGTTGAGGGCGATGCGCAGGCGCTCCGGCATGCCCTCTTCGTCCAGCGCCGGTACCTGGCGCTGCAGGTCGCGCTCGAGCAGGCGCACCTGCTGCACATGGTTGAGTAGCTGGCGGCCGACTTCGGTCGTGCCGGGCGGCGTGGCACGCACCAGTACCGGCTGGCCGACCCGCGCCTCAAGCAACTTGATGCGCTGGGAAATGGCCGACTGCGACAAGCCCAGTACCTGCGCTGCACGCTCGAAACCGCCTTGTTCGATCACTGCCGCAAGGGCAGCCAGCAGCTTGTAGTCGAACATCGATTTTCCTAATGGGTGATCAGCTTTATTTGTTTTTCTTATACAGCGCCGAACATCACAATGGCCAGCATCTTCCGTGACCCTTTTTGGAGAGCCCTGCCATGTGGCAAAGCTATCTCAATGGCATGCTGGTGGCCTTCGGCCTGATCATGGCCATCGGCGCCCAGAACGCCTTCGTCCTCGCCCAGAGCCTGCGTCGTGAGCATCATCTGCCGGTGGCAGCACTGTGCATCGTCTGTGATGCCATCCTCGTGGCCGCCGGGGTATTCGGCCTGGCCACCGTGCTGGCACATAATCCGACCTTGCTGGCGATTGCCCGCTGGGGCGGCGCGGTGTTCCTGATCTGGTACGGCGCCAAGGCGCTGCGTAGCGCCTGCTCCAAGCAGAGCCTGCAGCACCAGCAAGGCCAGGGCGTTCGCTCACGTCGCGCCGTGCTGCTCAGCGCCCTGGCGGTGACCCTGCTGAACCCGCACGTGTACCTCGACACGGTGTTGCTGATCGGCTCGCTGGGCGCCCAACAGTCCGCCCCTGGCGCCTACGTGGCCGGGGCGGCCAGCGCTTCGCTGCTGTGGTTCTCGACCCTGGCCATTGGCGCGGCGTGGCTGGCACCGTGGCTGGCGCGGCCGGCGACCTGGCGCATGCTCGACCTGATGGTGGCAGTGATGATGTTTGCGGTGGCTGCGCAACTGATCTTCAACTGACCTCGGGGCTTGGCGCGGCATATTCATCGACTGCAAGATCGAGCGACACTCGGTCTCACAGGCAACACCCGCGCAACGGCGAGCCGCCGGTCGGCTCAGCCCAACCCCTCCGGAACCTCTATTCCCTATGTTTGTTGCGTGGTTATGCGCCGGGCCCGGTGCTATGATCCAGCGCTTGCGTCGCAAAGAGTACAGACTCGCCGACGCTTATCGGGCCGCCCGTGATCGGCCTTGCGCAAACCGCAAACAGACCTGAATCAGGAGATCCACCATGGCTTTTGAATTGCCGCCGCTGCCGTACGCCCATGATGCCCTGCAGCCGCACATCTCCAAGGAAACCCTGGAGTATCACCACGACAAGCACCACAACACCTATGTCGTGAACCTGAACAACCTGGTCCCAGGCACCGAATTCGAAGGCAAGACCCTGGAAGAGATCGTCAAGAGCTCTTCGGGCGGCATCTTCAACAACGCCGCTCAAGTCTGGAACCACACCTTCTACTGGAACTGCCTGTCGCCAAACGGCGGCGGCCAGCCGACCGGTGCCCTGGCTGACGCCATCAACGCCGCTTTCGGTTCCTTCGACAAGTTCAAGGAAGAGTTCACCAAGACTTCGGTTGGCACCTTCGGTTCCGGCTGGGGCTGGCTGGTGAAGAAAGCTGACGGTTCCCTGGCCCTGGCCAGCACCATCGGCGCCGGCTGCCCACTGACCAGCGGCGACACCCCGCTGCTGACCTGCGACGTCTGGGAACACGCCTACTACATCGACTACCGCAACCTGCGTCCGAAGTACGTCGAGGCGTTCTGGAACCTGGTCAACTGGGCCTTCGTTGCCGAGCAGTTCGAAGGCAAGACCTTCAAGGCCTGAGTCCCTCAGCCTGAGCAAGAAACCCGGCCACGTGCCGTAATGCTGTCAGTCCAGCATTGCCGCCCACGCCGGGCTTCCTCAAAAAACCGATGCCAGTCTTCTGGCATCGGTTTTTTTTCAAGGGATCTGGAACGGGCCAGCGCACAGGGCTTTCATGAAGCGTACTGACCAAGCCAGCCAAGGCTATCTGCGGTAGCGCCCTTAGGCCGGTACTCACACCCGACCCACCCCGCATACCCGCGCTGCTCCAGCGTCGCAAACAACCCTGCAATGTCCATCTGCCCCGTCCCCGGCTGATGCCGCCCAGGACAGTCGGCCACTTGCACATGCACCGTACGCTCAAAGAACTGTGCCAGCACATCGGCCGCATTTCCGGTCAACAACTGTGCATGGTAAAGATCAAGGATCAGCCCGAGACTCGCATGCGCCTCCAGCACCTGCTGTGCCTTGCTGAAGTCGGACATGTAATACCCTGGCATTTCCTGCGTGCAGATCACTTCGATCAATGGCCGCAGCCCCTGGTCCTCGAAAAATTTCACGGCATAGTCCAGGTTGCTCGCGTACACCTTGCCGGCGCCATCCTCGTGGGTTATCCCGGACATCAGGTGCACATCCGTACATGCCAGTGTGCGGGCATAGCTGGCTGCCTGGCGCAGCCCGTCACGAAACTCGGGCTCCTTGCCCGCCACCGCAGCAATGCCCTTGGAAACGCCAGCCGGTGCGGCAAACTGGATCAATGGCAACGCATACTTCGCCAGTTGATCAGCCAACAAACTCGCATCCAACTCATAGGGCGAGGGGAATTCCACCGCGCGAAATCCGGCGGCAGCAGCGGCTTCGATACGCTGCAGAAAAGGCAGTTCGTTGAACTGGAAGCCAAGGTGAGCATTGAATTTGAGCATGTGTAACGATCCATCCCGGGAAGAAAACATTCGTCGTTCCAAAGCCTGAGCCGCGGCTCCGGCGCTGCGCTGGCGGCAACTGCGCCAGCTCGCTGCGTGCAGATACTCAGGACCTTCGTGTGTGGTATTTTCCTGCCCCAGTCCGACCCAAATCTGCCGGATCGACTGAAGTCAATCATTCGGAATACAGCCTGTGATCAAGAAAGATCTCGCCCTGCAATTGGCCCCTCGCGTCATCGAGATGATCCGCGCCCGGTCGATGAAGGCCGGCGAGCCATTGCGCGAGCAGACCTTCGCCCAAGCCTTCGATGTCTCCCGCTCCCCCATCCGCAGGGTATTCGCCCTGCTCGCCGAGTGGAACATCGCGGTGCAGGAGCCCAATCGCGGCTATTTTCTGAAACAGGACGCCGGGCAGATCCAGGAAGCCGCCGTACCGCCCGCCTGCGACCCCTTCGAAGACTTCTACCTGCGTGTGGTGGACGACATCCTCAACGGGGAAATCCCTGCCGAATTCTTTGAAGCCCAGCTACTGCGACGCTACTCTGTGCCTCGCGGGCAACTGCTCAAGGTCCTCAACCGGCTGGCAAGCGAAGCCATGGTGGAGCGCAAGCCCGGGCAAGGCTGGAGCCTCAACGAATTCGTGCACAACGCCCAGACCCACATCCAGAGCTACCGCTTCCGCATGGCCATCGAGCCGGCCGCACTGCGTGAGCCGGGCTACAACGTGAACCAGGCCGCCTTTGCCAAAGCCAGGGCGCAACAGCAGGCCATGCTCGACGGCGAGATTCACACGCTGTCACGTGCCCAACTGTTTGAAATCGGCGCCCAGTTTCACGAAATGATCGTGCAATGCTCGGGCAACCTCTTCTTCATCGATGCCATACGCCGGCAAAACCAGCTCAGACGCTTCATGAGCTACAAAGCCAACGTCGACCGCAGTCGACTGATGACGCAATGCCTGGAGCACCTGCACCTGCTCGACCTGATAGAGTCCGGTCGGCGTGAAGAGGCCGCACGGTTTCTCTGGAAACATCTGGACGAAGTCGGCCGCCTCAAAACCGGCCAGGATGCCTTGCAGGAAAGCCAGCAGGCATAACCCTTCTCCTACCTTCCTCCAATCCCGCGCGTGAATCAGGCGTGGCAGCTTAGCCATTGCCTCCTTTTCATACAAGATACAAAATAGCCTGAAAAATCGGCGCCCCGAGTAAATCTTTCGCCGCTTATTGTATTTCGTTGCAATGATGAGCAATATTTACACCGCTCGGACGCACTGTGGCACCGAATCACACAGGAATGGATGCAATGGAACAAGGAACGTTGGCTAAAGGGACGGGGGTCTCGAGCCTTCTGTTCGGGGTGTACACGATTCTGCTGGCCCTGCTTGGCCTGACACTGGCCTATCAGGGAGGCGCGCTGGTCAATGCCGGTGGCTCGCCTTACTACGCGATGATGGGCACCGCATTGTTGCTGGCCGCCGCACTCATGGGCCTGAAGAAGGCGGTCGGAATCTACCTCTATGGCGCAGCATCCCTGGCCACCTACGGTTGGGCGATCTGGGAGTCGGGGTACAACGGCTGGGCCTATATTCCACGCCTCGCCTGGCTGGTACTGCTCAGTGTGATCTTTCTGGCTTTCTGGCCACTGGTCCGCCGCGACTTCACCAAAATCAACAAGGCACTGTATTTCAGCATCATGGGCGTGCTGCCGCTGCTGATGGCGGCCACCATCCTGGCACCGCTGTTTTTCCCGAACACCGTTCATCTGGCCGACTCGCCGGATATCACCGCGCATTCACAGCAACCGTTCAGCCGCAGCACGGTGGCATCACCAGACGCCAACGTCGCCGCGTCTCACGACAAGACCAACTGGACCGCCTATGCTGGCTCGAACCTCGGCAACCACTATTCCGCTGCAGCGCAGATTACTCCAGCTAACGTTTCCGGCCTGGTCAAGGCGTGGGGTGGTCATCACAGGTGGCCGGGTGCTGGACTCGGATGTGCGCCCGGCACCGTCAGGCGTGTTTCGCGCTTACGATGCAGTCAGCGGCCAACAAAAGTGGGCCTGGGATCTTGGCCGTCCCGATAGCACTGCCCCAGTCGGACATATTCCTGACCGAGCCTTCCGAACCTGAACAATGGCCGGTCAGCAACGCTCATTGCAAATAACCTTCCCCCTGCCTGCAACGGCCCGCTAGCGCGTCCATTCACAGTGTCTGCCTGATGGCGGATGCTGTGCTCGTCTGCTGGCGTAAACCGGTGGTTGCTTACCCTCACAGGAACCCATCCACTTCTTCGGCCGCGTGCACATCCAGGTCCGCTCCACAGGCCCTCTGTTCGAGGAATGTGCCATGCCTGTGGGGGCGGGCTATCCGCGAAGCAGCCAGCACGTTTTCACCTGCGCCCCACCCGCAAAACGCTTGCTCAGGCCGCATACCACGCTAACATCAAACCTCTGGAAGATTGACACAGCGCATTCAAGTTGCGGGGTCAGGCAACCGATACACTGCTAATGGTCGGCGGTAGTGTATCGTCATCGTTGATGGCAAAATGATGCCATGCGCATGGATTAAGGAAACCCCATTGAAGCTGGAATTGCGGAACAGCTTGTCGGTCAAGTTGCTCAGGGTCGTGCTGCTGTCGGCGTTGGCGGTTGGCGTCGTGCTCAGCTGTGCGCAAATCATCTACGACACCTACAAGACCCGCCAAGCCGTGAACAATGATGCCCAGCGCATCCTCGACATGTTCCGTGACCCTTCGACCCAGGCGGTGTACAGCCTCGACCGTGAAATGGGCATGCAGGTCATCGAAGGCCTGTTCCAGGACGAGTCGGTGCGCATGGCCTCCATTGGCCATCCCAACGAAACCATGCTGGCAGAAAAGTCCCGCCCGCTGCAGGACATGTCCATGCGCTGGCTCACCGACCTCATCCTCGGCCAGGAACGCACCTACACCACGCAACTGGTCGGCCGTGGCCCTTACAGCGAATACTACGGCGACCTCAGCATTACCCTCGATACCTCGTCCTACGGTAAAGATTTCCTGATCAACGCGGTGATCATCTTCATTTCCGGGGTGCTGCGGGCCATGGCCATGGGCCTGGTGCTGTACCTGGTCTACCACTGGCTGCTGACCAAACCGCTGTCGAAGATCATCGAGCATCTCACCCAGATCAACCCTGACCGCCCCAGCCAGCACCAGATACCGCTGCTCAAGGGGCACGAGAAAAACGAACTGGGGCTGTGGGTGAACACCGCCAACCAGTTGCTGGCCTCGATCGAACGCAACACCCATCTGCGCCACGAGGCGGAAAACAGCCTGCAGCGCATGGCCCAGTACGACTTCCTCACCGGCCTGCCCAACCGTCAGCAACTGCAGCAGCAACTGGACAAGATCCTCGTCGACGGCGGCCGCCTGCAGCACCGCGTGGCAGTGCTGTGCTTAGGCCTGGACGACTTCAAGGGCATCAACGAACAATTCAGCTACCAGGTCGGTGACCAGTTGCTGCTGGCGCTGGCCGACCGACTACGCGCCCACAGTGGCCGCCTCGGCGCCCTGGCGCGGCTGGGCGGTGACCAGTTCGCCCTGGTACAGGCCAATATCGAGCAGCCTTACGAGGCTGCCGAACTGGCGCAGAGCATCCTCGACGACCTGGAAGTGGCGTTCGACCTCGATCACGAGCAAATCCGCCTGCGCGCGACCATCGGCATCACCCTGTTCCCGGAAGACGGCGACAGCACCGAGAAACTGCTGCAGAAAGCCGAACAGACCATGACCCTGGCCAAGGTCCGTTCGCGCAACCGCTACCAGTTCTATATCGCCAGCGTCGACAGCGAGATGCGTCGCCGTCGCGAACTGGAAAAGGACCTGCGTGAAGCCCTGCCGCGCAACCAGTTGTACCTGGTGTACCAGCCACAGATCAGTTACCGCGACCACCGAGTAGTCGGCGTAGAGGCCCTGCTGCGCTGGCAGCACCCGGAGCTGGGCATGGTGCCACCCGACCAGTTCATCCCCTTGGCCGAGCAGAACGGCAGCATCATCAGCATCGGCGAATGGGTGCTTGACCAGGCCTGCCGACAACTGCGCGAATGGCACGACCAGGGCTTCAGCGACCTGCGCATGGCGGTCAACCTGTCTACCGTGCAACTGCACCACAGCGAGCTGCCTCGGGTGGTCAACAACCTGCTGCAAGCCTATCGCTTACCACCGCGCAGCCTGGAACTGGAAGTCACCGAAACCGGCCTGATGGAAGACATCAGCACCGCCGCCCAGCACCTGTTGAGCCTGCGCCGCTCCGGGGCGCTGATAGCCATCGACGACTTCGGCACCGGCTACTCGTCACTCAGCTATCTGAAGTCGCTGCCCCTGGACAAGATCAAGATCGACAAGAGTTTCGTTCAGGACCTGCTCGACGACGATGACGACGCCACCATCGTTCGCGCCATCATCCAGCTGGGCAAGAGCCTGGGTATGCAGGTAATCGCCGAGGGCGTGGAAACGGCCGAGCAGGAAACCTACATCGTGGCCCAGGGTTGCCACGAGGGCCAGGGCTACCACTACAGCAAACCCCTTTCGGCCCGTGAACTGACCCACTTCCTCAAACAAGCGCAACGCAACCGGGTTTCGGTGTCCTGAGGCCACCTGCCCGGTTACAGGCTGTGCCCCGGATTTACATGAATTGCGCGCCGCCCCTTTACAGCAAATGCAAATCTTTCGCATGATGTTGTAGTTTCGCGTGCCACGGCGCACGGTCCACCCCTTTGGTCCAACCACACGATGCAGGAAAACCAACAATGATTCGAATGCCTCTGGCCTCCGCCAGTCTGCTGGCCATTGCCATCGCCCTCGCCGGTTGCGGTGAAGGCAAGGACGAAAAAGCCGCCGCGGCGCAAGCCCAGGCACCTGCTGCTGCTGCCACCGCTGCTGCGCCAGGCGCTGTCGACGAAGCAGCCGGCAAAGCCGTGGTCAAGCATTACACCGACATGGTATACGCCGTGTACAGCGACTCGCTGAGCACTGCCAAGACGCTGCAGACCGCTGTCGACGCGTTCCTCGCCAAGCCCAACGACGAAACCCTGAAAGCCGCCAAGGAAGCCTGGTTCGCCGCCCGCGTACCGTACCTGCAGAGCGAAACCTTCCGCTTTGGCAACACCATCATCGACGACTGGGAAGGCCAGGTGAACGCCTGGCCCCTGGACGAAGGCCTGATCGACTACGTCGACAAGAGCTACGAGCACGCCTTGGGCAACCCGGCGGCCAGCGCCAACATCGTCGCCAACACCGAGATCCAGGTGGGTGAAGAGAAGGTCGACGTCAAGGACATCACCCCCGAAAAACTGGCTGGCCTGAACGAGCTGGCTGGCTCCGAAGCCAACGTTGCCACGGGCTATCACGCCATCGAATTCCTGCTCTGGGGCCAGGACCTGAACGGCACCGGCCCAGGCGCAGGCAACCGCCCGGCATCCGACTACCTGGAAGGCCAGGGCGCTACCGGCGGCCACAACGACCGCCGCCGCGCCTACCTGAAAGCGGTTACCGACCTGCTGGTCACCGACCTCGAAGAGATGGTCGGCAACTGGGCACCGAACGTCGCCGACAATTACCGCGCCAAGCTGGAAGCCGAGCCTGTCAACGACGGCCTGCGCAAGATGCTGTTCGGCATGGGCAGCCTGTCGCTGGGCGAACTGGCGGGTGAGCGCATGAAAGTTTCGCTGGAGGCCAACTCGCCGGAAGACGAGCAGGACTGCTTCAGCGACAACACCCACTACTCGCACTTCTACGACGCCAAGGGCATCCGCAACGTCTACCTGGGCGAGTACACCCGTGCGGACGGCACCAAGCTGACCGGCCCTAGCCTGTCGTCGCTGGTCGCCAAGGTTGACCCAGCCGCCGATGCAACCCTCAAGGCCGATCTGGAAGCCACCGAGGCCAAACTCCAGGTGATCGTCGACCACGCCCTCAAAGGCGAGCACTACGACCAGCTGATCGCCGCCGACAATGCTGCAGGTAACCAGGTCGTGCGTGACGCCATCGCCGCACTGGTCAAGCAGACCGGGGCGATCGAGCAGGCCGCGGGCAAGCTGGGCATTGCCAACCTGAACCCGGACACTGCGGATCACGAGTTCTGATCCCGCTGTAGTGCTTCATCGCAAACGCCCGGCCTTGTGCCGGGCGTTTTCGTTTGCTGCCGGGTAAAACGCTTCCCGCTGCCTGGCGCGCGCGCAGATGCTCATCCTGTAGGCCTTCGATCAAACCTAACAGGAGGCACAGTGCTGCAGATTCTCGATGTCTGGGGCGAAGGCCGAATCGTCCAGCGCATGAATGGGGGAGACCTCATTACCGGATTCAACGATGCCTACAACCTGAACAAGGCTGGCCAGCTCATCTCCAACGGGCCGTTGGCAGGCGGGCACATTCCCAACCTCATTGTCGTATACGAATACGATGCTCCGGACTTTCCCCTCGACGACCATGCAGTCCCTCACGTGACACTGATGGGCGCCCCGATCACCCGCCATGTGGCCGAGGAAATGTGCCGGGTAGTTGCTCGCCCCGGCAAGATCTACCTGTACGACCCCAACGAAACCGACCGCCGGATGTTCGAAGCGGTCGCCATTGACCAAGGCCTGCAGCTGCTTGGTCGCTTTCATCCCGCCGAGCTCGACCCCCCGTTCAACGAAATCACCTTGCTCGCGGCCTATGTCTATCGCGCCCCGACTAGCCCGTTACCCCGCCCGAAAACTGAACATTAAAAGGAAACAAAACATGGCCAACGTCACCTACTTGCGCTCCATCGCCAATAACACCCCTTATACCTTGACCCTGATCGACGGTGAAAACCGTAGCAACAGCCTGGCAGTCGGTGCCCAGCACGTCTGGAATGGCTCGCTGGCCATCCCGTGGATCGGCAGATCGACTGAGAACCACAAGGCCTTGCGCCTGATCCTCGGCCCGTCTGCCGACACCAGCATCTGGATATTCCAGGATTACTGGCAACCTGCGCACATGGACGCAGTCAAGTGCATTACCGCCTCCTCCATGGAATACACCAGCGAAGAAGTCATCGAGGTCACCGGCGATAATCGCGGTGGCGGCAACAAGAACCTGATCGTCAACCTGGTCAACCGACACTTCATGCTCTATATGGCCTGAGCAGGAGCGCTCGCAGCGATTTCATCAAGCAAACGCAAATTGCTCTTATTCAATGATCCTGGGCCTGCTAAGCTGCACGCCGGTTTTTTCGCTCACGCCCAGGATTCTCGATGTCCTTGTCGCTGTCCCGACTCCCCCCCCTGCTGCTGGCCTGTGCCCTGGCCGCCTGTGACGACGCCCCGCGTTTTACCCACGCCGAGCCCGGCGAAGCGTTGTCGGGTGGCAAAGCGACCGTGCAGCGCAGCGACCGCAATGCCTATTCCCTGCCCTCGGCCAACCTCTCGCCAGAGCTGCGCCTGGACTTCGCCGTTGGCAACAGCTTCTTTCGCAACCCTTGGGTGATCGCCCCGTCCACCACCACCGCGCGTGATGGTCTGGGCCCGCTGTTCAATACCAACGCCTGTCAGAACTGCCACGTGCGCGATGGCCGTGGCCACCCGCCAGAGCCGGGCGACAGCAACGCGGTAGGTATGCTGGTGCGCCTGTCGATCCCCGACCAACCCTACCTGGCCAAAGTGATCGAGCGCCTCGGCGTGGTGCCAGAGCCGGTCTACGGCACCCAGTTGCAGGACATGGCCATCCCCGGCGTGGCGCCGGAAGGCAAGGTGCGGGTCAGCTACTCCAGCGAAACCGTGTCATTCAAGGACGGCCACCAGGTCGAGCTGCGCAAGCCGGCCCTGCAAATCACCCAGCTCGGCTATGGTGTGATGCACCCCGACACGCGCTTTTCCGCGCGGGTGGCACCACCGATGATCGGCCTGGGCCTGCTTGAG
Organism: Pseudomonas sp. zjy_15; assembly: GCF_043101865.1. Taxonomy (NCBI): domain Bacteria; kingdom Pseudomonadati; phylum Pseudomonadota; class Gammaproteobacteria; order Pseudomonadales; family Pseudomonadaceae; genus Pseudomonas; species Pseudomonas sp. zjy_15. The sequence continues at coordinate 12,073 of NZ_JBICII010000070.1, read as the reverse complement.
GCTATCCCCGAAACCGACCTGCTGGCCAACGAAGACCCGGACGACCGTAACCGCGATGGCATCCGCGGGCGGGCCAACCGTGTATGGGACGACGCCCAGGGCAAAACAGTGATCGGCCGGTTCGGTTGGAAAGCCGGGCAGCCCAACGTCAACCAGCAGAACGTGCACGCCTTTGCCGGCGACATGGGGCTGACCAGCACCCTGCAGCCCAACGACGATTGCACCCCGGCACAAACCGGCTGCCTGGCTGCGCCCAACGGCGACGGTGCCGATGGCGAAAAAGAAGTCAGCGACAACATCCTGCGCCTGGTCACGTTCTACACCCGCAACCTGGCTGTGCCGGCCCGCCGCGACGTCGGCTCGCCACAGGTACTGGCGGGCAAGAACCTGTTCTACCAGGCGGGTTGCCAAGGTTGCCACACACCGCAGTTCACCACCGCCGCCGACGCCGCCGAACCAGAGTTGGCCAACCAGGTCATCCGCCCCTACAGCGACCTGCTGCTGCATGACATGGGCCCGGGGCTGGCCGACGAGCGCACCGAGTTCGCCGCCAACGGCCAGGACTGGCGCACCGCGCCACTGTGGGGCATCGGTCTGAGCGAAACGGTCAGTGGCCACAGCCAGTTCCTGCATGACGGCCGCGCCCGCAACCTGCTTGAAGCCGTGTTGTGGCACGGTGGCGAAGCCGAGGCGGCACGCAACTTCGTACTCACTTTCAATGCCGAGCAGCGCGCCGCGTTGCTGGCGTTCCTGAACTCACTTTAAACGCGCAAAGGAGCCGGGCATGTTCCGACCCAAACTGTTGTTCACAAGCCTCGCCGCACTCGCCCTCGGTGCCTGCTCGCCACAGGACCCGCAAGCAGTGACCTCCGCCGCCATCGCCAACCAGGTGATCCTGCCTACCTACAGCCGCTGGGTCGAAGCCGACCGTACGCTGGCTGCCAGCGCCCTGGCCTACTGCGAAGGCAAGGAAAGCCTGGACAAAGCCCGCGCCGACTTCCTCAACGCACAAAAAGCCTGGGCTGAGCTGCAGCCGCTGCTGGTCGGCCCGTTGGCCGAAGGCAACCGTGCCTGGCAGGTACAGTTCTGGCCCGACAAGAAAAACCTGGTCGGCCGTCAGGTCGAGCAACTGGTCAACGGCGACAAGCCGGTTGATGCTGAGGTCCTGGGCAAGTCCAGCGTGGTGGTGCGTGGCCTGTCGGCCTATGAGTACATCCTGTTCGACAGCAAGCCGGACATCGCCACTGCCGAACAGAAAGCCCGCTACTGCCCGCTGCTGGTGGCCATCGGCGCGCACCAGAAGGCCTTGGCAGAGGAAATTCTCAAAGGCTGGAACAGCACCGACGGCATGCTCTCGCAGATGACCAAGTTCCCCAACCAGCGCTACGCCGACTCCCACGAGGCTATCGCCGACCTGCTGCGCGCTCAGGTTACCGCCCTGGACACCCTGAAGAAAAAGCTCGGCGCACCGATGGGCCGTCAGAGCAAGGGCATTCCGCAGCCACTGCAGGCCGAGGCCTGGCGCAGCCACAACTCGATGAACAGCCTGCAGGCCAGCCTCAAGGCCGCCGAAGCCGTCTGGGTCGGGGTAGACAACCAGGGCCTGCGCGGCCTGTTGCCCAGCGATCAGAAAGCGCTGGCGGACAAGATCGACGCCGCCTACGCTACCTCGCTCAAGTTACTGGCCGATAACCAGAAAACGCTCGGTGAACTGCTGGCCGACGACGCCGGTCAGCAAACCCTCAACCAGATCTACGACAGCCTAAACGTCGTCCACCGCCTGCACGAAGGCGATCTGGCCAAGGCGCTGAACATCCAGCTGGGCTTCAATGCCAACGACGGTGACTGATCATGCTGCGACGCCAGGCACTCAAACTCGGTAGCGTATTGCTCAGCGCCCTCACCTTGGGCGGCTGGAGCCTGTTCCGCAACAAAGGCAGCGAACCCTTGCTGCTCTCGGCGCGTGACAACGGCGACGGCCAGCACTATGCCGTAGGTTTTCGCCTGGACGGCACACAGGTGTTCAGCACGCAGGTCGCTCAGCGTTGCCATGCCATCATCCACCACCCCGAGCAGCCAATCGCCCTGTTTGTCGCCCGCCGCCCTGGTACTGAAAGTTACCTGATCGACCTCCGTGACGGGCGCCTGCTGCAAACGGTAGCCTCGCAGCCGAACCGGCACTTTTATGGCCACGCCGTCGTGCACAAAGGCGGCGAATGGCTGTATGCCACCGAGAACGACACCACCGACCCGGGGCGCGGCGTGCTTGGCGTGTACCGTTTCGAAGGCGAGCGCCTGGTACACACTGGCGAGATCCCGACCCACGGTATCGGCCCGCACGAGGTTGCCTGGCTACCCGACGGCGAAACGCTGGTCGTGGCCAACGGCGGTATCCGTACCGAAGCCGAAAGCCGTGTCGAGATGAACCTCGACGCCATGCAACCGAGCCTGGTGCTGATGCAGCGCGACGGCACCCTGCTGAGCAAGGAAACCCTGGCCCAGCAGATGAACAGCGTGCGACACCTGGCAGTGGCCAGCGATGGCACCATCGTCGCCTGCCAGCAGTTCATGGGCGATGCCGATGAAACTGCCGAGCTGCTGGCGATCAAGCGCCCGGGCGAGCCATTCAAGGCCTTCCCGGTGCCGGAGCGGCAACTGCAAGCCATGGCCCAATACACTGCAAGCGTTGCCATCCACAGCGAGCTGCGGCTGGTGGCGCTGACTGCGCCGCGGGCCAACCGCCTGTTCGTCTGGGACCTGGACAGCGGCGCGGTGCGGCTGGATGCCCCGATGCCCGACTGCGCAGGCGTTGGCGCGGTGAAGGACGGTTTTGTCGTCACCTCCGGGCAGGGCCGCTGCCGGTTCTACGATTGCCGCAAGGCCGAACTGGTCGGGCAACCGATGAACCTGCCGTCCGGCTTCTGGGACAACCACCTGCATCTCGTCTGATTGTTCTGTTGCACTCACTGGCCTTCTCGCCGCTAAAGCCGATCCCACAAGGTTCTACACAGTCCCTGTAGGAGCGGCTTTAGCCGCGAAAAGGCCGGCACAGGCATTTCACGCCCCTCCTCCCGAAAAACAGTCAATACTTCCCCCATCCACACGTGGGCAGGATCGCCCGTTGTCGTGTTGAAGCGAATAACAACTGCATCCAAGGAACCGGACCTATGCTGCGCCGCCGCATGCTCATCATGTTGGCCGTGGTTCTGCTGATCGTGCTGGCCCTGGGGGGGTACAAAGCCTTCTCGATCTACCAGCAGATCCAGATGTTCACTGCCCCCAAGCCACCCATCACCGTGGCGGCTGCCATGGCCGAACAGCGCCAGTGGCAGGAGCGCCTGCCCGCTGTCGGCAGCCTCAAGGCACTGCAGGGCGTGGACCTGAGCCTGGAGGTGGAAGGCATCGTCAAATCCCTGCACTTCGACTCAGGCCAGCGGGTCAAGGCCGGGCAACTGCTATTGCAGCTCAACGATGATCAGGAAACAGCCCTGCTCGGCACCGCCCAGGCCGACCTGGGCCTGGCCAAGGTCGATTTCGGCCGAGGCAGCCAGCTGGTTGGCGATTCGGCCATCTCCCGCGGCGAGTTCGATCGCCTTTCCTCCCAGTACCGGCGCAACCAGGCAGTGGTCGAGCAACTCAAGGCGCAGAAAATCAAGAAGAGACTCAATGCGCCTTTCAGCGGCACCATCGGCATCCGCCAAGTGGACATTGGCCAATACCTGGCCGCCGGCACGGTGATCGCCACCCTGCAAGACACGTCCAGCCTGTACGTGGACTTCAACGTGCCGGAACAGGCCCTGCCAGACCTGAGCCTGGGCCAGCAGGTGCTGGTGCATGTGGCCGCCTACCCGGGCCAGCGCTTTCCCGCCAGCCTCAGCGCCATCAACCCCAAGGTCGAGGAGACCACGCGCAACCTGCTGGTACGCGCCACCATGGCCAACCCCGACGGCAAACTGCTGCCAGGCATGTTCGCCAGCCTGTTGATCCTGCTGCCCAACCCGCAGCTGCAAGTGGTGGTGCCGGAAAGCGCCATTACCTACACCCTGTACGGCAACTCGGTGTATGTCGCCTCACCGAAAAAAGACGAGAACGGCAAGCCGGAATACGACGACAAGGGCCGACCCCAGCGGGTCGCCGAACAGCGTACGGTGAAGACTGGCGAGCGTCGAGACGGCGTAGTTGTGGTCAGCGAAGGCCTGCAGGCTGGGGAACAGGTGGTCACCGCCGGGCAGCTGAAACTCACCCCCGGTGCCGCGATACGCATTGGCCAGGACAACGCCCTCAAGCCCGAACCGGGCGCAGCGGCCAAGGACTGACAGGAGGCTGGCATGGCGTTCACCGACCCGTTCATCCGCCGCCCGGTGCTGGCCAGCGTGGTCAGCCTGCTGATTCTGCTGCTCGGCTTCCAGGCCTGGAACAAGCTGCAGATCCGCCAGTACCCACAAATGGAAAACGCCCTGATCACGGTCACCACCGCCTACCCCGGGGCCAACGCCGAAACCATTCAGGGCTACATCACCCAGCCATTGCAGCAAAGCCTGGCCAGCGCAGAAGGCATCGACTACATGACGTCGGTGAGCCGGCAGAACTTCTCGATCATTTCCATTTACGCGCGCATTGGCGCCGACAGCGACCGGCTGTTCACCGAGCTGCTGGCCAAGGCCAATGAGGTGCGCAACAAGCTACCCCAGGACTCAGAAGACCCGGTACTGAGCAAGGAAGCTGCCGACGCCTCGGCGCTGATGTACGTCAGTTTCTACAGCAAGGAAATGAGCAACCCGCAGATCACCGACTACCTGTCACGGGTAATTCAGCCCAAGCTGGCCACTTTGCCGGGCATGGCCGAGGCGGAGATCCTCGGCAACCAGGTGTTCGCCATGCGCCTATGGCTGGACCCGGTAAAACTGGCCGGTTTCGGCCTTTCGGCTACCGACGTGACCAATGCCGTGCGCCGCTACAACTTCCTTTCTGCCGCTGGCGAGGTGAAGGGTGAATACGTGGTCACCAGCGTCAACGCCAGTACCGAGCTGAAGTCGGCCGAGGCGTTCGCCGCCCTGCCGCTCAAGACCAGCGGTGACAGCCGCGTGCTGCTGGGCGATGTGGCGCGGGTCGAGATGGGCGCAGAAAACTACGACACGGTCAGCTCGTTCGACGGTACCCCATCGGTCTATATCGGCATCAAGGCCACCCCGGCCGCCAACCCGCTGGATGTCATCAAGGAAGTGCGGCGCATCATGCCAGAGCTGGAAAGCCAGCTGCCCTCGGCACTGAAAGTGTCGATTGCCTACGACGCCACGCGGTTCATCCAGGCCTCGATCGACGAAGTAATCAAGACCTTGGGCGAAGCGGTGCTGATCGTCATCGTCGTGGTGTTCCTGTTCCTCGGTGCCCTGCGCTCGGTACTGATTCCGGTAGTGACCATACCGCTGTCGATGATCGGTGTACTGTTCTTCATGCAGATGATGGGCTATTCGCTCAACCTGCTGACCCTGCTCGCCATGGTGCTGGCCATCGGCCTGGTGGTGGACGATGCCATCGTGGTGGTGGAAAACATCCACCGGCACATGGAAGAAGGCAAGTCGCCGTTCGACGCCGCCCTGGAAGGCGCGCGCGAGATCGCTATGCCTGTGGTGTCGATGACCATCACCCTTGCCGCCGTGTATGCACCGATCGGCTTCCTCACCGGGCTCACTGGCGCGCTGTTCAAGGAGTTTGCCCTGACGCTGGCCGGGGCGGTGATCATTTCAGGTGTCGTTGCCCTTACCCTGTCACCGATGATGTGCGCCCTGCTGCTGCGCCGGGAGCAGAACCCGAGAGGCTTGGCCCACCGCCTCGACCAGCTGTTCGAACGCCTGAAGGAGCGCTACCAGCGCGTGCTGCACGCCACCCTCGACAGCCGGCCGGTGGTGCTGGTGTTTGCCGTGATCATCCTGTGCCTGATTCCGGTGCTGCTCACATTCACCCAGAACGAACTGGCGCCCAACGAGGACCAGGGGGTGATATTCATGATGAGCAGCTCGCCACAGCCGACCAACCTCGACTACCTAAACGCCTACACCGACCAGTTCACACCACTGTTCAAGGCCTTCCCCGAGTATTATTCGTCGTTTCAGATCAACGGCTTCAATGGCGTACAGACCGGCATTGGTGGTTTTTTGCTCAAGCCTTGGGACGAGCGCGAACGCACACAGATGGAGCTACTGCCGCTGGTGCAGGCCAAACTCGAGGAAATCAGCGGACTGCAGATCTTCGGCTTCAACCTGCCGTCGTTGCCCGGCACTGGCGAGGGCTTGCCATTCCAGTTCGTGATCAATACCGCTGGCGACTACCCGGCACTGCTGGAAGTGGCCCAACGCATCAAGACGCGCGCTCAGGAGTCGGGCAAGTTCGCCTTCCTCGATATCGATCTTGCCTTCGACAAGCCCGAAGTGGTTGTGGACATCGACCGGGCAAAGGCGGCGCAGATGGGGGTGTCGATGGACACCATAGGCGGCACTCTGGCGACCCTGCTGGGCGAGGCGGAAATCAACCGTTTCACCCTTGAGGGCCGCAGTTACAAGGTGATCGCTCAGGTTGAGCGGCCGTACCGCGACAACCCCGGCTGGCTGAACAATTACTACGTGAAGAACGACCAGGGCCAGTTGCTGCCGCTGTCGACCCTGATCACCCTCACCGATCGCGCTCGCCCACGCCAGCTCAACCAGTTCCAGCAACTGAACGCTGCGATCATCCAGGGCGTCCCCATGGTCAGCCTGGGCGAGGCGCTGAAGACCGTGGAAGACATCGCTCGCGAAGAGGCACCGGAAGGCTTTTCCTTCGACTACGCCGGCGTGGCCCGTCAGTACGTTCAGGAAGGTAGCGCATTGTGGGTCACCTTCGGCCTGGCGCTGGCGATCATTTTCCTCGTGCTGGCTGCGCAGTTCGAAAGCTTCCGCGACCCGTTGGTGATTCTGGTGACAGTGCCGATGTCGATCTGTGGCGCGCTTTTGCCGCTGTTCCTGGGTGTGTCGAGCATGAACATCTACACCCAGGTCGGGCTGGTGACTTTGATCGGGCTGATCAGCAAGCACGGTATCCTGATCGTCGAGTTCGCCAACCAACTACGCGAGGAGCGTGGCCTGAGTGTGCGCGACGCGATCGAGGAAGCAGCGGCCATTCGCCTGCGGCCGGTGCTGATGACCACGGCGGCGATGGTGTTCGGCATGGTGCCGCTGATTCTGGCGACCGGGGCGGGCGCGGTCAGCCGGTTTGACATCGGTATGGTGATTGCCACCGGGATGTCGATTGGCACGCTGTTTACCTTGTTTGTGTTGCCATGCATCTACACCCTGCTGGCGCACAAGGCGAGCGCCAAGGAACCTGCAATCGCTTGAGCCGACCTGTGGGAGCGGGCATGCCCGCGAAGAGGCCGGCAACGCAGCCGCAAAAAGCCAGAGGCCCCGCAATCGCGAGGCCTCTGGCTTTTCACGCTAACGCAGGTTCAACCGAATGGTCGCAACCCTTGACGCAAGCCAAACAGGAACAGCAAAAGGTCATGGTCCGGCTCAGTCCGGGCCTGCTGCGGTTTTGCATCCCGCGGCAACGCGCACTGGTCTGCCATCTCTGCCTTGCTGAACACCGTCGGTCTCGGCTCTTCCCAGGCAGCCACCGCCACGGTGGTCACCGCCAGGCCAGCTACCAGGAACAAAGCTCGAGCAATTTCTAGTTTCATTACTCTAACCCTTTGACAGCGCTGCCAAACGCCATCTTGTAAAAGTAGAGCAGCGTCCGCCATTCCGCGTCATTGAGCGACGAATGGCGGCGTAGCTGACGCAAGTCATTGCCGGCCGCCCGCTGGCAACTGATACGCCGCCTGCACTTTTCCAGGTCCAGCAGCGCCACTTCGACGCGGGCCTGCTCGCCCTCGCCGATCACCTTGATAAAAACGTGCTTGCCGTACAGGCAGCCGTGCTGCCAGTGCCCCAGGTGCATCCGCGCCAGGTTGTCCGCCAGGTCCTTGAGCATGCGCTCATGCACCACCTGCGGGTAACGCTCGCGGGCACCTTCGGCATGCCAGGTGTCGAGTTCGACGAAACCGTCCAGCGCTTCGCTGACCAGCAGCGCGCGCCACTGGTGCTCGGCATCGCGCTGCGCGCCACAGAAGACGATGCGCGGTACACGCACGCCCAGTTGCTCGAAACTGTTGAGCGCATCGAGTTCACGCAATACCGTCGGCCGACCGAACGGGTGCAACAGGCTGCGGTAGATATGCCCAACCTGGCGCTTGGCATACAACAACTTGCCATTGGCATCGTTGAGGCGTTGCACGCCACTCTCGCCGCCGCGGCGCTGGTTAGGCTCCTCGACCCACTCGCCTTGCTGGCGCCAGTAAAAATCGAACTGCGATTCCCCTTTATGGGCTACAGCCATCAAACACTACCCCTTACGCAATACGTAGACTCGCCACATGGCATAGAACGGCAGGAAGTCGAGGCGTTCCTGGATTCTGAAGCCGGCGGCCCTGAATTCTTCTTCGACCGTTTCGGCAGGTAACACGAAACGGTTCTGGTACTTATCCTGTTCGGCCTTGGTGCTACGGCGCTGCTCCAGCTTTTTCCGGCGCCAGGCCTTGAAGTTGCCATCCACCCACAGGGAAAGGATCACACTATCACGGCTAACCCGTTGAAATTCCGAAAGAATGGTCTTTCTGTGCGCCGACTCGCCGATGTGATGGAACAGGCGCATGCAGAAAATGCTGTCCACGGCGTTATCTGGCAGGTCGATGGCAAATGCCGAAGTCTGCAAAGGCCGTACCCGTGCCACCACTTCTGGCGGTTGCGCCGCACAGGCTGTCTCGATCATGGCCTCGGAGTTGTCGGCACCGATGATTACCCGATTGGGCTTTTCCGCCAACAGCGGCCAGAAACGGCCCGCGCCGCATGGCAGGTCGAGTACCAGGCCAGGCTCGCCCGCCAATGCCAAGGCGCGGCGCGCCAACTGCTCATCTCGCTTGTGGGAAAGGCGTCGCGCCAGGCCGTCCTGGTGCTTGAGAAAGTACTCGCGCGCATGGTCTTTGTCGTACTTCTCGGAAAATTCAAGCTTGATGGGGCTACGCATTGGGCATCTCCTGACTCCATTGCGCCCACATTAGGTAGGCAAGCGTTGGAATCAGGTCATGCCAATGTGAAAAAAACGTTGAGCACTATTTGACCTGATACAGGAAATTACTCGACCAAGGCGTCCATGTCGCCTTTGACCGTGGTGTTGCTCAGGTCTACCTGGAAGCGGCAGCCATGCGGCAAGGTGGATGTCAGGGTGACACGCCAACCTTGGTCGTCACAGATCCGCTGCACCAGCGAAAGCCCCAGCCCCAGGCCCTCGCCGCGTCGCTCATCGCCCCGCACGAACGGCCTGAACATGGCCTCGCGCTGCTCTTCGGGGATACCCACACCGCTGTCCTCCACGCTGAACCCGTTGGCTTCCAGGCTCAGGCGGATATACCCACTGTCGGTGTAGTGCGCAGCATTGCGCAGCAGGTTGCCCATCACCGACTGCAGGAAGGTGGCGTTGTACAGCACAGGGCTAGCGCTCACGCGGCCATCGAAATACAGGGTGAGGCCTTTCTGTTCGATGGTGTCGCGCCACACCCCGATAAGCTCGTCGGCCACTTCGCGCAGGGTCGCCCGTGACGCCACTGCACCCTCATCACGCTGCGCCCGGGCCAACATGAGGAAGGTCTTGACCAGCTCGCGCATTTCTTCGGTGGCCCGCGCCACGCGCTCTACCTGGCTACGCGCGCGGGCATCGAGACCAGGGTTTTCCATCAGAAGCTCACACGAGGTAGCCAACACCATCAACGGCGTGCGCAGCTCGTGGCTGACGTCGCTGGTGAACAGCCGCTCTCGGGTCAGCGCATCGCGCAGGCGCCCAAGGGTGTCGTCGAAAGCCACTGCAAGCTGGCCGACTTCGTCTGCCGCATAATCCGGAGCCAGCGGCGGGGCCAGGCCCAGTAGTTGATCGCGGTGGCGCACCTGACGCGCCAGGCGGATGACCGGTGCCATTACCCGACGTGCAACCAGCCAGCCAAGGATGACCGCCAACACCAGACTGAGCACGAAGCCCACTACAACCACGGCAAACAGTACGCGCTCGCGCTCCTCGAAGTCGCTCTGGTCCTGCAGCAGTACATAGCGGCGACCATCGACGATCTCGACCATGGCGTGGTAGGACAGCTGGTCTCGGAACACCTCGTGGAAACCGCGGTCGAGGTGACGCAGGTCCTTGGGCAGCTCGAAGTCGTCACGCCCGCCACTGAAGTAGAACAGCTGGTCTGGGCGAGGCCGATGACTCCAGTCACTGACGCTGTCCATACGCAGCAGGCGCTGCAGGTCACCACCCAGTACCGAGGAAATCAGTCGCTCCTCGACCAGGTGCACCGTGCCGACGATACCGAATGCGAAGGCCCCGGCCACCAGCGCGCTCATCAGGGCAAAGGCGATGATGATGCGCTGGGCAAGGCTTTGCTTAAACTCCATCGCGGCCCTCGGCGAGGCGATAGCCGACGCCATGGACGGTATGCAGCAACGGTTTCTCAAACGGTTTGTCGATCACCTGGCGCAGTTGATGCACATGGCTGCGCAGGCTGTCGCTATCGGGGCAGTCATCGCCCCACAAGGCTTCTTCCAGCACCTCGCGGCGCAGTACGTGCGGGCTTTTCTGCATCAGTACCGCCAGCAGCTTGAGGCCGACCGGGTTGAGCTTCAGCAGGCGACCCTGGCGGGTAACCTCCAGGGTATCGAGGTCGTAGCTGAGGTCAGCCACCTGCAGGGTACGGCGCCCACCGCCCTGGGCACGGCGCAGCACCGCCTCGATGCGCGCCGCCAGCTCCGACAGGGCAAATGGCTTGAGCAGGTAATCGTCTGCACCCGAGCGGAAGCCTTGCAGGCGGTCGTCCAGCTGGTCACGGGCAGTGAGCATGATCACCGGCGTGTCACGGCGGGCATCTTCGCGCAGGCGCTTGCACAGGGTGTAACCATCAATGCCGGGCAGCATGATGTCGAGTACGATCAGGTCGTAGTGCTCGGTGGCAGCCAGATGCAGCCCGGACAGGCCATCCTGGGCACAGTCGACGGTGTAGCCTTTCATGCCCAGGTAATCGGCCAGGTTGGCCAGGATATCGCGGTTGTCTTCAACCAAAAGAATGCGCATCGGTTTCTCCTGTGCGGCGCTTCTCGCTGTGGTGCGCGGCAGGCGCAGCTTAAGGCCAATGCCTGCACGGTGCCAGCCCTTGGGAAAATTCACCCCACTTGACAGTTTTTTCACTGATCCTTCACGGACACAGGATAGCGGGCGGCCGAAAATACCCGCTCTTTTTCGCGCCCTGGAGCCGTCATGCAGCAACGCACCCGCCCTCGCCCGATCAACGTCTGGCTGTACCTGGGGATTCCCCTGGCGACTGCGCTGGCCCTGATCCTGCTGGAACTGACTTCAGTCGACATGGATGTCGCCAACCTGTTCTTCGACCCCGCTGCCGGGCAGTTCATTGGCCGCCACAGTTACCTGTTGGAAAACATCCTGCATGACCGGGTCAAGCAAGTGGTGATTCTGTTGGGGGTGATATCGCTGCTGACCTTTGCCGCGAGCCTGTTCTGGAAGCGCCTGTTTGGCTGGCGCCGTGAACTGGGCTGCCTGGCGCTGGCGCTGGGCTTGTCCACAGCGTTTGTCACGCCGCTGAAAAAAGTCACCCAGGTGCAGTGCCCTTGGAGCCTGACCCAGTTTGGCGGCACCGAAACCTACAGCAAGCTGCTGGAACCACGGCCGCCTACCGACAAGCCTGGGCTGTGCTGGCCGGGCGGGCATGCAGCGACCGGGTTCTGCCTGTTCGCCTTGTTCTTCATGCTGCGTGATCGCAAGCCGCGCCTGGCGCGGGTGGCCTTTGTAGTGGCCTTGACAGCAGGGTCGGTACTGTCGGTGGGCAGGATGATGCAGGGGGCGCACTTCCTGTCGCACAATGTGTGGACGGCAGTGTTCTGCTGGTTGATCGGGTTGGGGTCGTATTACCTGATTCTCTATCGGCAGGGGCAGGCCGAGGTGC
>NZ_JBICII010000006.1:0-440 GCF_043101865.1 Pseudomonas sp. zjy_15 | reverse complement strand
TCGATTAACTGGGCGGGCTTGTCAGCAGTGACAGGAGCAGTCTCGCAACCACGGCAGCCATAGATCTTGCGCACGTGTTTGAGTACGCGGATCTGCATCGGCACGATATCGAGCTGCTCGCTGGTTTCTTCGCCGATGACATGCTTGCGGCAACCGCAGGCGCAGGTCAGTTCGTGTTCGGGCAACTCATGGATAACTTCGATACGTGGCAGATTAGCCGCCAGTGACTTGCGCTTGCCACGGCGCTTGACCGGGACAACGACTTCTTCATCGGCATCATCGACTACAGCCAGCAGAGGGTCATTTTCCGCTTCATCGAACATGGCCAGTTGCGGCGTTTTGGGATCGACGGTTTGCTCGGACTTGCGGCCAAAGAAACGGTCACGCCATAACTTGATTTGCTCTTTCAGATCGTCAATTTGGACGATGTGGGCCTGATT
>NZ_JBICII010000069.1:0-815 GCF_043101865.1 Pseudomonas sp. zjy_15 | reverse complement strand
GCGCCCTTTATCCTGCGAGGATTCATCATGGCGCGCAAGCCTTCCAAGCAACGCTTTACCGTCGTCCATCCCGATTGCGCGGCGATCGATGTCGGTGGTCGAGAGCATTTCGTGGCGGTCGATCCCCGGCACGAAAATCCCGTCCAGTCGTTCACGTCCTTTACTGACGACCTGCTCAAGATGGCTAACTGGCTTGAAAGCCTGGGGATCAAGGTCGTTGCCATGGAATCCACGGGAGTTTATTGGATTCCAATTTACGAGATTCTCAGCGAGCGCGGTTTTGAGGTTTATCTCGTCAATGCCAGAGCAACTCGACAAATCACGGGCCGTAAATCAGATGTGCTGGATTGCCAGTGGATTTGGCAGCTGATGACTCATGGACTGCTCAGAGGCGCATTCCGCCCCGATGATCTGACCTGCTGCGTCCGGTCATTGGTCAGGCAGCGTGCTTCCAAAGTGAAAGACCAGGCGCAGACGCTGAACCGGATGCAAAAGGCCATGAGCCAAATGAACATCCAGCTGGCCAATGTCATCAGTGATATTTCCGGCGTAACTGGCATGAAGATTTTGCGAGCCATCTGCGCAGGTGAACGGGACCCAGTGCAACTGGCTGAACTGACCGACCGCCGCATCAAGGCAGGCAAGGAGGCTGTCGCTCGGAGTCTTCATGGCAATTGGCGGCGCGAGCATTTGCATGCGCTAACTCAGGAATTGGCTGCCTATGACTTCCTGGAGCAGCAAATTGCTGATTGTGACGACGCCATAAAAGCCGCGTTAGAGCAGTTGCCGGTGCTGCAAAACAAGCCAGAGCCATC
>NZ_JBICII010000068.1:0-24422 GCF_043101865.1 Pseudomonas sp. zjy_15 | reverse complement strand
CAGGAAAATATAAATCTCTGATTTTCAAACAATAGATCTGAAAAGTTCTAAAAAAACAGGAAATTATCCTTTACAGGTATCCTGTTTCAGCACTATCTTCTGATCCAGGCCGCCACATCGGCCAGCGTCGCTCGGACGGTTCCGGGCGCTTACGTACTCAGAGGAAGCCATGGCCAACCCAGGTTCGCCGCGCCGCTTTGCGCGCATCGATCGTCTCCCCCCCTACGTCTTCAACATCACCGCCGAGCTCAAGATGGCTGCCCGCCGTCGTGGCGAGGACATCATCGACCTGAGCATGGGCAACCCCGATGGCGCCACCCCGCCGCACATCGTCGAGAAGCTGGTACAGGTCGCCCAGCGTGAAGACACCCACGGCTACTCCACCTCTCGCGGCATCCCGCGCCTGCGCCGGGCCATCTCCAACTGGTACAAGGACCGCTACGAGGTCGACATCGACCCGGAAAGCGAAGCCATCGTTACCATCGGCTCGAAAGAGGGCCTGGCCCACCTGATGCTGGCCACCCTCGACCAGGGCGACACAGTGCTGGTGCCTAACCCCAGCTACCCGATCCACATCTACGGCGCAGTGATCGCCGGTGCCCAGGTGCGTTCGGTGCCGCTGGTACCGGGTGTGGACTTCTTCAACGAGCTTGAGCGGGCCATCCGCGAGTCCATCCCCAAGCCTAAGATGATGATCCTCGGCTTCCCGTCCAACCCCACCGCCCAGTGCGTGGAACTGGACTTCTTCGAGCGAGTGGTGGCCCTGGCCAAGCAGTACGACGTGCTGGTGGTGCATGACCTGGCCTATGCCGACATCGTCTACGATGGCTGGAAAGCCCCGTCGATCATGCAGGTCCCGGGGGCCAAGGACATTGCGGTGGAGTTCTTTACCCTGTCCAAGAGCTACAACATGGCCGGCTGGCGCATCGGCTTCATGGTCGGCAACCCTGAGCTGGTCAGCGCCCTGGCGCGGATCAAGAGCTACCACGACTACGGCACCTTCACCCCGCTACAGGTCGCGGCCATTGCCGCGCTGGAAGGCGACCAGCAGTGCGTCCGCGACATTGCCGAGCAGTATCGCCAGCGCCGCAACCTGCTGGTCAAAGGGCTGCACGAACTGGGCTGGATGGTCGAGAACCCCAAGGCGTCGATGTACGTGTGGGCGAAGATCCCGCCGGAGTATGCGCATCTGGGTTCGCTGGAGTTCTCCAAGAAGCTGCTGGCCGAGGCCAAGGTTTGTGTGTCGCCGGGGATCGGTTTTGGTGACTATGGGGACGACCATGTGCGCTTTGCTCTGATCGAGAACCAGGACCGTATTCGCCAGGCCATCCGCGGAATCCGGCAAATGTTCCGGGCTGACGGTTTGGCTCGCAAGTAAGCCCATTGGGGCTGCGAAGCAGCCCCATCTGCCTCTTGGGTGAGCTTTCCGCCTGCCTTCTGGTTACCCGTACGCCTACCTTCAGCACTCATTTCTCACCAAAGAGATCCCCCATGAGTGTCTTCACCGCCTACTTCTGCGGCACTGGCTCGCACCGTTTCGACGATGCCAATCCCAACTTCTGGAATGGCGAGCTGGTCTCGACCCTGGCCAGCAACGACCAGAGCCGGGAATTTGCCCACTGGATCGCCGTCGACGGCCCAGGCAGCGGCAACCTTCAGGATGACAACCTGTTCGTCGAACCCGGCGGCTACTTCAACTGGACCGGCCAGCTGTTTGGTCGCGGTTGGGAGGAGAACGTCAGCCATGTACTGCAGGTCATCAAGGGCGAAAGCAACTGGCGGCGCACCAAACTCAGTGAGCAAGAATACGAGCGGCTGAAAGCTGCCGGCGTGCCGATTCCGGATGTTGCTTCCTCCGCCTCATGGTTCTGGCGAACCTACGACTACGGCGATCGCCACCCAACCCCGCAGGAACTGCAGGAGCGCATCATCAGCATGTTCCGCAAACCGCGCCTGCCAACCCAGGTCAACCTGGTGGGCTGGAGCAGGGGAGGGATCAGTTGCCACATGCTGGCCAATGCCATGGCGCAAGACCCGGTATTGCGGGGCATACCGGTGAACATATTTGCCATCGACCCGGTGCCTGGGGTCGGTAACGTGCAAGCCGAGCGCGTAACGTTGGCGGATAACGTCAAAGAATACGTAGGCTTCTACTCGAGGGATGAGCGCTCCAAAGGTTTTGCCTGCGTGATCCCTTCGGTCGCCAAAGGGACGCGGATATGCGTTTATCCGATACCGGGCCGTCATGCCACGCTGGTAGGCAACGCCTCGGCTGATGGCGCAGGCGATGGCAAGGTGCTGGCCGAACCCGGGCTGGTCGTTCGCCACTTTGCCGAGGTTTGCCTGACCCGCTGGGGCGTGCAACTGGAGAAACGCTTGGCCTTGAGCAGCAGCCAGTTGATGAACTATCACCAGGTCATGGCGGCTGCCGACAGGCAGTACCAAGCGATGCGTAGTGAGTCCTACACGGTGCTCACCGAGGGCGATGAAAGCGATCGTCTGGTGCATTGTGGCGACGTGCAGACGCAGTTCAGCAAGGTGCAGGGAGGTGGCTACGAGCCGAGCGCAGGCCTTGGTTTGCAACGCTGGGATGCTGAAACTTATCAGCCCATCTGCTAACTGCAAGGGGGCGACCAGCGAAGGCATTGGTCGTCCTTGTTCAGCGGCCGGATCAGCGGTGATTTTTTTTTCATTCCCCCTCTATCCAGCGGCCCCCGCTTGGATTAAAAATGGCGCCGCGGGCCAGCCCCGATAACAACAACCTTCCCTCCGTGACATCATGTCTGAATATAACCCTTGCCTTGACTGCGGCGCCTGCTGCGGGTACTTCCGTGTGTCCTTCTTCTGGGGCGAATGCCAGTCTGCCGGGGGCCTTGTGCCGGACGACCTGGTGGTGCAGATCAACCCCACCCGCGTTGCCATGATCGGCACCGATGCCAAGCCTTGCCGCTGTGTCAGCCTTCAGGGCGAGATCGGAAAGGAAGTGGCCTGTACCATTTACGCCAACCGTTCCAGTCCTTGCCGCGAGTTCGAGGCGTCCTGGGAGGGTGGGGTTCATAACCCGAGCTGCGATGATGCGCGGGCGGCGTATGGGCTGCCACCGTTGACTCCGCCGGGGGCGAACGAGCCGCATTGGCCGGATGATGGGGCTGAGGTGGCGTGAAGTATCGATCGGCCTGACGCGGTCAATGTGGGGCCTTGTGTCGCGAAAGGGCTGCACAGTAGCCCCGGGGTTTCAGCGTCGATGCAAATAATGCCGGGGCCGCTTTGCGGCCCTTTCGCGACACAAGGCCGCTCCTACAGGTATCGTGCAAGGCTACTGGTCTGTGGTGAACCTGCCGACGACGGGCTGCAAAGCAGCCCCGAGATGCCTGAACCCAGCACATGACGTTAAACTGTCATCTCCCCAGCAATGGACAGGAGATCCGGTGTGACCCCACCCCGCAGTTTCCCCAGTGACCTCTGCCTCGACAGCCCGCGCCTGCAATTGCGCCCCATGCGCCATGCCGATGCCGCGCAGTGGCTGGCGATCATGGCCGATCCCGAGGTCATGCGCTATTGGCACCATGCACCCTGGCAGGACCTGGCCGAGGCCGAAAGCGCCCTGGCCGCCGACCGCGAAGCCTATGCCAATGGCGATCAGCTCAAGCTCGGCATGTACCGCCGCGACAACGGCGAACTGATCGGCATGGTCCAGCTGTTCAACATCGACGATATTTCCCGCCGTGGCGAAATCGGCTACTGCCTGGCCAGCGCCATGCAGGGCAGGGGCTACATGGACGAAGCACTGACCTGCTTCATCGACTACCTCGCCCACACCCTGCACATGCGTCGCCTGGAAGGCGAAATCGATCCGCGCAACCAAGGCTCGGCACGCACCCTTGAGCGCCAGGGCTTCGTGCTGGAGGGCACGTTGCGAGCGCGCTGGTGCGTGGCAGGTGAGCTGTCCGACTCTGGCATCTACGGCTTGTTGCTCGAACCACCTGTTGCATAGGCTTACGGCGAATAGCTACTATTCGGGAACAATTCTCACTTGTGTCCCGGTGCCCCATGCCCGTAGCCGACTCACCGAGCCCGTACCCGCTTGAACAGCTTTACAGTGAGCACCATGGCTGGCTATTTAGCTGGCTACGTCGCAAGCTGCGCTGCTCGCACAGCGCAGCCGACCTCGCCCAGGACACCTTCGTGCGCATCCTGGCCTCGCGTGATGCCTTGCTGGGCATGCGCGAGCCACGCGCCTACCTCAGTACCACTGCACGCCGCCTGTTGATCGACCGGGTGCGTCGACAGCAAATCGAAGAGGCCTATCTCAGCGAACTTGCCTTGGCTGCCGAGGCGCTGGAGGGGCACCAGTCTCCCGAAAGCATCCTCATCACCCTCGAAGCGCTGGAGCAGATCGCTTTCCTGCTGGAAGGCCTGCACGTGAATGCCCGCGAGGCTTTCGTCGGTTACTACCTGGACGACCTGACCCAGCCGCAGATTGCCAAACGCCTGCAGATTTCCCCACGCATGGTGCGCAAGTACCTGGCCCAGGCCCTGATCCATTGCCACCGCACGCTGGACATTGCTGAACCGTGAACCCCTCGCGTATCGAACAGGAAGCTGCCGAATGGGCCCTGTGCCTGGGCGAGGGCGAGCTGGATGCCGACGAGGCGCGTGAGTTCGACGCCTGGCTGCAGGCCGACCCACGCCACGGCGCCACCTTGCGCCGCATGCAAGGGGTGATCAGCCAGGTGCAGGCACTGCGCGAGCAACGCGGCCCGGTGGGTGCCGGGCTGCGCGCCGGCGTACGGGTTTCGACTCCAGGCTCGGGCGCACGGCACACTTTGCTCGGTGTGGCCCTGGCAATCTCCTTGCTGGGCGCACTGAGCCTTTCCGGTGGTACGCCGCGCGACTGGCTGGCCGACTTGCATACCGCGCCGGCCGAGTGGCGCAGCCAAACCCTGGAAGATGGCTCGCAGCTGACCTTGGCGGGCAACTCTGCCGTGGATGTGGAGTTCAGCACTGGCCAGCGGCGCATCCGCCTGCTGCATGGACAGGTGCTGGTGGATGTCAGCCATGACCCGACGCGACCATTCGTGATACAGACCGACGAAGGCAGCTTCAAGGCCCTGGGTACGCGTTTCGTGGTCAGCCAAGGCCGTGCCCGCAGCGAACTGACCATGCTTGAGTCCCGGGTCGAGGCGCGCAGTGCCGTGTCCGGCGATCAGTTGGTCGTCGGCCAGGGCGAGCGGGCATGGGTGGCGCGTGACGGGCTTGGTCCGTTGCCGGCGATCGACCCGACGCGGGTCGATCGGGCTTGGCAGCATCACCAGTTGGTGGCCGACGGCGTACCGCTCGACCAGGTGCTCGATGCCCTGGCCGAGCAACGCCGTGGCGTGCTGCGCTTCGACCGCCAGGCAATGCGGGCGATCAAGGTGTCGGCGGTACTGCCTCTGGATGACAGCGAGCGGGCCCTGCGCCTGCTGGCCGAGGCACTGCCGATTCGTATCGGCGGCGTTGGCCGCTGGTGGACCACGGTCGAGCCCGTCTCACAAGAAAATTGACCCAGGTGGTTCCGCTTCTGCGCAGTGGCCCGTCAGACAAGAGGCCAACCGATCAAGAACAAGGAGCCGATCCACCATGCGCCGATTCCCTGGCCACCCCGTCCTCAGCCCGCTAGCCCTGGCCTTGCGCCTTTCCTGTGCCGGTTTGGCCCTATCCGTTGCGGCCCTGCCGGCCGTCGCCGAGGAGGCCGCCCGCCGTAGCTTCGAAGTGCCCGCCGGCAACCTGGCCCAGGCGCTTGGTAGCTATGCCCAGCAAGCCGCCGTGTCGCTGGCCTTCACACCCGAAGCACTGGCCGGCCTGCAAAGCAAAGGCCTGCATGGCCTGTATTCGGTGGACAGCGGTTTTGCCGTGCTGCTGGCCGGCAGTGGTTACCGGGTAGAGCGTAGCGATAACGGCTACCGGCTGGTGGCCGAGCCGCAAGCGGCGGTGAGCAGTGACGCGATGGAACTCGGCGTGACCACAGTAGCCGGGCAGGGCATGGGCCAGAGTACCGAGAACACCGGCTCCTACGCGCCGGGCCTGATCAGCGTTGGCTCCAAGACCCCGACCAGCCTGCGCCAGACGCCGCAATCGGTGTCGACCGTGACTCGCCAGCTGATTGAAGACCAGCAACTGACCGACATCAACCAGGCGATGCAAGTGACGCCGGGCATCGTCACCCAGAGCACCACCTTCCGCACCCAGGACTTCCTCTCGCGTGGTTTCAGCATCCAGAACCTGCAGATCGACGGCGCTGCACCGCAGGCGCTGGGCACTGCCATGGGTTCGTTCTATTCGTCGAACATCTTCGAACTGGCCGAGTTCGACCACATCGAGGTGCTGCGCGGTACTGCTGCGTTGTATGGTGGCTCGGGTGACCCGGGTGGCATCATCAACATGGTGCGCAAGCGGCCAACTTCTTTTAACCAGCTGAAGCTGACCCTGTCGGCCGGTAGCTGGGACAACTATCGCCAGGAGTTCGACCTGTCCGGCCCGCTGGGCTGGGATGGCCGCCTGCGCGGTCGCCTGGTGATGTCCAACACCGATCGCCAGTATTTCACCGACAACCGCGCCACCGAGCGGCCGTTGGTGTATGGCGTGCTGGAGGCGGACGTTACGGACGACACCATGCTCACCTTCGGTGCTCGCTACAACAAGTCCCACGAAACCGGCAGCAACAGCGCGGTGCCGCGCTACAGCAATGGTGCTGACCTGAACCTGCCACGGCATACCGGCCTGACCAAGAATTGGGCCTACCTCGACGCCACCGCACGCGAGTACTTCGCCAAGGTGGACCACCGATTCAACGACGACTGGAAGCTCAACCTCAGCTACACCAACACTTGGGACCTTGGGCTGTTCAAGACGGCGACCACCCTGAATGCAGTAGACCCGGTGACCAATACCGGGGCGACCTGGTACGGCACCTCGACCCGCCAGGAGAACGAGCAGCACCTGTATGACGGTAACGTCTCTGGCCACTTCCAGGCCTTTGGTCTGGACCATGAAGTGGTCTTCGGTGCCGACTACCAGAAGATCGACAGCCGGTGGCTGGGCACTGCGCCTTATGCCGCATCGGGCGCGCCGGCCAACGTGTTCGACCCCGACAGCTCGGCGTTCGACGACCCCGGCAACGGGCGTGACTACAAGCGCGACTACAGCCCCAACTCGCAACGCCAGTACGGCCTGTACGGCAGCCTGCGTTTGCAGCTGGCCGAACCCCTGCACCTGATTGTCGGGGCGCGTGCACAGCGATTCCACTTTTGGCAGACCTACACCAACAACCTGACCTCGCCAGCAAGTATCTCCAGTCCGGAGCAGCGTATAGGCACCAAGGTCACCCCGTTCGGTGGCCTGGTCTACGACCTTGACGATCAATGGTCGACATACGTCAGCTATTCGGAAATCTACAAACCGCAGTCCAGCCGAATCAGCGGCCCTGCGCAAAGCGGTTCGCCGCTTGAGCCCATGACCGGCAAAACCTACGAAACCGGCCTCAAGGGTGAGTTGTTCAACGGCGCACTCAACGCCAGCGTGGCGCTGTACTACAGCACCCGCGAAAACGAAGCGGTGCAAGACCCGAACTTCCTGGCCACCAGCGCCGGCTTCTCGGGCAGCTGCTGCTATGTGTCCAACGGTAAGGTGGTGAGCAAGGGCATCGACATGGAGCTGTCTGGCGAGCTGCTGCCGGACTGGATGCTGGTGGGGGGCTACACCTTCAACCTGAACCGCAACCGCAGCGCCGATGCACCGCTGAGCACGGTGATGCCAAAGCACCTGTTCAAGCTGTACAGCACCTACCGGCTGCCGGGTATCCTCAGCGACTTCAAGGTCGGCGGCGGCGTGCAGGTGCAAAGCGCCACGTACATGAGCGGTACAGTGAATCGCTACGACAGCAGCGGCGCGCTGGTTGAGCGAAACGTACCGTTCGACTTCGACCAGAGCGGCTATGCGATCTGGAACGCATTGGTCGAATACCGTGTCGATGATCACTGGAACGTCACGCTCAACGGCAACAACCTGTTCGACAAGAAGTACTACGAAACCGTGGGTACTTCGACCTATGGCAACTACTATGGTGAGCCACGCAACTTCATGGTGACCCTGCGCGGCACCTATTGAGGGTTTGGAAGCGGGGCAGGGCCTGGGTTAAGGTCGTAGGCTGTCCCGTTTCTCTCAGGAATCCCCTTTGCCCGTTTTCTACCTGAGTATCAGCCTGCTGCTGTATCTGCTCGCCCTGTTCTTCGATGGTGCGCTGATGGGCGGCGAGCGTCACATGCCGGCCCTGCAGATGCTGCTGTACGGGCCATGGGGTATGCCATTCGGCTTGTACCAATGGTTCGCCAACCCACTGCTGGCCCTGGCCATCCTTGCCCATCGGCGGTTTCGCCGGCTGGCCTTGCTGGCCGGGCTTGGCGCGGCGTATCTGGCTGCCAGCAGTTTTGGCATCGACCGCTTGCCGGATAATCGCAGCTACGAGTTTCATGACCTTACCGGCTTTGGTGCAGGCTTCTACCTGTGGCTGGCGGCGATGGTGGTGTTTTGCCTTGGGCAAGCCTGGTTTTGCTGGAGGGCGCGAAGGGCTGACGACGTGCCAGGCTGGAACTGGCTTGATGTCGCCTTGATTGCGGCCCTGGGGGTAACGTTGTATGCAGCGACGCAAATGCCATCGCTGCGCTTCGAGCCAGGCAAGGTGTTGATGCCCCCGGAGCAGCCGCAGACGCTTTGAAACCCACAAGGAGGGTTAGCATGATCAAGCATTACCTGGCCGGCCTGGCACTGGCCTGCGTGCTACCGGTAGCGATGGCGGACGATTACACGGCGGCCTATGGGCAGTGCATGGACAAGGCTTCCAGCACCGTGGCCATGAACGCGTGCATCGGGGCTGAAACGCAAGTGCAGGACCAGCGGTTGAACCGGGTGTACAAGCAATTGATGGGCAAGCTGGATGCCGGGCAGCAGAAGAGCCTGAGGGATGTGCAACGCAAGTGGCTGACTTACCGTGATGGCAATTGCCAGTTCCATGTACAGGCCAGTGGCGGGACCCTGGCGCAGTTGGAAGGTGGCACCTGCATGATGGACATGACCCGCGCCCGCGCGGCGGAGCTGGAGCGGGTGCTTAGCCCTGGGCAGTAGCGCCTGTTCGGGCATGATTGGCCCACATTTGCAGGCGCGGGTTTAGCCGCGAACACCGGCTTTGCCGGTGTCATGCACCGCGTTGCCGTCTTCGCGGGTAAACCCGCTCCTACAGGGGACTGCAAGGTGCTGGTTCTATTTGCGCGGTTGGCGCAGCGCCCGGGCCTTGAGGTACTCGCGTACTTCCACGGCATCCCCGGCAAACTCGATGCGCTCGGCCTTGGCTGCGCGCTGGTAGGCATACATCGGGTCGTAGTACTCGTTCAGCAAGCCTTCGATCCAGCCCCGGTGCAGGTCTACCGCGCCGCTGCGCCGCTGCTCTTGCAAGGCTTCGCGCAGCATCTCGGACAAGCGCTGATGGCGCTCTCCACCTAAACGCTTGTAGATATTGGCCATGCTCTGCAGCATGCGCTCGGCAAACAACCGGGGACCGTCTTCCTCGCCATGCACGGCCTTGAACTCGGCGCTCAGGTTGACCACGTAGTCGCGCAGGATGCGCTCCACGCGGTTGGTGAAGCTGTCTTCAAGCCACACCAGGGGGTAATGCTGCATGCCTTGGTACAACTCCAGTGGCACCGTGCAACTGCCGACAATGCGGCCTTCATCTTCCAGCACGAACTGCTCGATACCGCGGTCGCGCTTTTTCAGCACGTCGATTGCCAGCTGGTTTTCAAAGTCGATCTGCGCCGGTTGCGCAGTGGCGCGCTTGCCGAAACTGGAGCCGCGATGGTTGGCGTGGCCTTCAAGGTCGAGCACGTTGTCCAGTTGGTGCAGGACATCGGTCTTGCCGGTACCGGTCAGGCCACCGACCAGTACGAAATCACATTGCTCCACCGCTTGCTGGGTGGTCTCCAGCAGGAAGGTACGCATGGCCTTGTAGCCGCCTTTGACACGCGGGTACTGAATACCCGCCTCATCGCGCAGCCAGCCCTGCACGATCTGCGAACGCAGGCCGCCACGGAAACAGTACAGGTAACCCTCAGGGTGGGTTTTGGCAAACGCCGCCCAGGCCTCCAGACGGGCCTGTTTGGTGGCGCCACTGACCAACTGGTGGCCCAGGGCGATGGCGGCGGCCTGGCCCTGTTGCTTGTAGCAGGTGCCGACCTTCTGCCGCTCCTGGTCGTTCATCAGCGGCAGGTTTACCACGCCAGGGAAGGCGCCTTTAGCGAATTCGACGGGGGCGCGCATGTCCATCATCGGCACGTCGTCGAGGAACAGCTGACGGAAGTCGGTGCAGTCGGGGCGCATCAGATCACCTCGACCGCATGGCTCTGTCGCTCGACCAGCTTGCCGATCGGGGACAGTTTCAGGCCCAGTTCGGCAGCCACGGTGAGGAACTCGGCTTCACCCTCCGGGGCAACAGCTACCAGCAAGCCACCGCTGGTCTGCGGATCGCACAGCAGGTGCTTCTGGTCGTCGCTCAGGGCGCCGATCTTGTGCCCGTAGCTGTCGTAGTTGCGCAGGGTTCCACCGGGGATGCAGCCCTCGGCCAGGTAGTGGTCGACGCTAGGCAGGCGTGGCACGGCGGCGTAGTCCAGGTGCGCGGTGAGGCCGCTGCCTTCGGCCAGCTCGACCAGGTGGCCGAGCAGGCCGAAGCCGGTGACGTCGGTCATGGCCTTGACCCCGTTCAGCTTGCCGAAGCGGCTGCCGGGCGTGTTGAGGGTGCACATCCAGTCGCGGGCCAGGCCCTGGTCCTGCGCGCGCAGCTTGGCCTTTTTCTCGGCAGTGGTGAGGATGCCGATGCCCAGGGGCTTGGTCAGGTACAGCTGGCAGCCTGCGCTGGCGGTGTCGTTGCGTTTGAGATGACGTTTATTGACCACGCCGGTGACGGCCAGGCCAAAGATTGGCTCGGGCGCGTCGATCGAGTGGCCGCCGGCCAGCGGGATACCGGCTTCGGCGCATACCGCACGGCCGCCGCGGATGACTTCGCGGGCGACTTCCGGTGGCAGCACGTTGACCGGCCAGCCAAGGATGGCGATGGCCATCAACGGGTCGCCGCCCATGGCATAGATGTCGCTGATGGCGTTGGTGGCGGCAATGCGGCCGAAGTCGTAAGGATCATCGACGATCGGCATGAAGAAGTCGGTGGTCGAAACCACGCCGCGCTCGTCGTCCAGCGCGTACACTGCTGCATCGTCGCGTGAGGCATTGCCGACCCACAGTTTCGGGTCCAGGGCCTGGGTGCCGCTTTCGGCGAGGATCACGTCCAGCACCTTGGGGGATATCTTGCAACCACAGCCGGCGCCATGGCTGTACTGGGTCAGGCGAATCGGCTCGCTCATATGCACCTCTGCAGGTCAAATTGTTGCGCGATTGTAGCAAAGCTGGCCTTTGGGCCCTTGCCTCTTATAATTCCCGGTGCCGGCAAATGTGTCGGCACTTCCCCGCTATTGAACCGGAGAACACCCATGCTCAAACGCCCCTTGGCGCTCGCCGCCGGCCTCGTGCTGTCTTGCTGTGCTGTTGTCGTTCAGGCCGCCGAAATCCTGCGGGTCAGCGCCATCCCCGACGAAGCGCCGACCGAACTGCAGCGCAAGTTCAAGCCTTTGGGTGAGTACCTGGCCAAGCAACTGGGCATGGAGGTGAAGTTCGTACCCGTGGCCGACTACCCGGCGGTGGTCGAGTCGCTGGCCGCAGACCGCCTCGACCTGGCCTGGCTGGGGGGCTTCACGTTCGTTCAGGTGCACCTGAAGGACCCGACCGCCACGCCACTGGTACAGCGTGAGCAGGACGCACAGTTCACGTCCAAGTTCATCACCGCCAACCCCGACGTGAAAAGCCTGAGCGATCTGAAGGGCAAGTCGTTTGCCTTCGGTTCCATTTCGTCTACTTCGGGCAGCCTGATGCCGCGTTACTTCATGCTCAAGCAGGACAATATCAAGCCTGAAGATTACTTCAGTCGCGTGGCCTATTCCGGCGCCCACGATGCCACCGTGGCCTGGGTGCAGGCTGGCAAGGTCGAGGGTGGCGTGCTGAACGCCAGCGTGTGGCAGAAGCTGGTGGATGCCGGCAAGGTCGATACCACCAAGGTGAAGGTGTTCGCCACCACCCCGACCTACTTCGACTACAACTGGACCGTGCGCGGCAACATGGACCCGGCGTTGAAACAGAAAATCAAGAAAGCCTTCCTGGACCTTGACCCGACCAATCCGGAGCACAAGGCCATCCTTGACCTGCAGGCCGCCAGCCGTTTCATCGAGACCAAGCCTGAGAACTACAAGGGCACCGAACAAGCTGCACGCGAGGCCGGCCTGCTCAAGTGACAGCTTCGAATGTGGCAATCCATCTGCACGGTGCCAGCCTGCGCCATGGCCAGGTACGCGCGCTTGATGCGGTGAGCCTGCGTATCGCGCAGGGCGAGCGTGTGGCCATCATCGGGCCGTCGGGAGCGGGCAAGTCCAGCTTGCTGCACCTGATGGCCACGGCCGTTCAGCCCAGCAGTGGGCGCCTTGAGTTGCTTGGCGAGCAGCCTTGGGCACTGTCGGCAAGGGCACGCCAGCGCCTGCGCGCGAGGGTTGGCCTGGTGCATCAGTCGCCGCCTTTGCCACCGCGTCAGCGGGTGGTGACCGCAGTGCTGGCGGGTCGTCTGGGGCAGTGGGGTACGCTGCGCAGTTTGCTCAACCTGCTGTGTCCCAGCGATGTGCCGGGGGCGCGCGAGGCGTTGGCCGAACTGGGCCTGGCCGACAAGCTGTTCGTGCAGTGTGGGCAGTTGTCCGGTGGCCAGTTGCAGCGGGTGGGCATTGCTCGGGCGTTGTACCAGCGGCCGCAGGTGCTGCTGACCGACGAACCGGTATCGGCCATGGACCCGGTGTTGGCTGACCACAGCCTCGCCTTGCTCAATCGCCATGCCCAAGCCACTGGCGTGACGTTGGTGGCGAGCCTGCACGCTGTAGAGCTGGCGCTGGCGCATTTTCCGCGGGTGATTGGTATTCGGGAAGGGCAGGTTGTGTTCGACTGCCCGGCCGAAGTGGTCACCGAGCAACTGCTGGACGCGCTATATGCCAACGAACAACTGGCTCCGCCGCCCACCCAGGGGCCGGCCCTGACCGTGCAGATTCCGCGATGCTGAAGGCCGACGCCCGCGACCCGGCCCTGCTGCCGCGGTTGCTGCTGGCCCTGTTGGCGGTGGCAATACTGTGGCCGGCTATCCAGTCAAGCGAACTGAACCCTGGGGTGCTGCTGCAGGCGGACAACCGTCAGCAGATTGCCAGCTTCACCAGCGCCTTCTGGCCGCCGGCACATGATGCCGATTTTCTTGCTCTATTGTATGAGGCCACCTTGCAGACCCTGGCCGTGGCGACTGCCGGCATGGCGCTGGCGTTGTTGTTGGCGATCCCGGCTGGCTTGCTGGCCAGCCGTGCCTTGTCCTTGCGTGCTGCTTCACGCGGCGGGCGGGCCGGGTTGTGGTCGCGACTGTTGCGCCTGCCGGTGCGCGGGCTGCTGATTTTCCTGCGTAGCGTGCCGGAGATCGTCTGGGCGTTGCTGTTCGTGCGCGCCGTGGGGCTGGGGCCGACGGCGGGCGTACTGGCTATCGCCATCACCTACAGTGGCATGCTCGGCAAGGTTTACGCCGAAATCTTCGAGTCGGTCGACCAGCGCCCGGCGCATGCCTTGTTGCAGGCGGGCAGTGGCCGGCTGGCGGCGTTTTTCTACGGCATCCTGCCCAATGCCGCCAGCGAAGTGGTGTCGTACACCGTCTACCGCTGGGAGTGCGCGGTGCGGGCTTCGGTGGTGATGGGCTTCGTCGGTGCTGGCGGGCTTGGCCAGCAGATCGACCTGTCGATGCGCATGTTTGCGGGTGCGCAAGTTGCAAGCATGCTGTTGACGTTCCTGCTGCTGGTGATCCTGGCCGACCTGCTCAGCCGCCTGCTGCGCTGGAGGCTGGCATGAACCGGGTAATCAACCTGCTGCTGCTGGGCTCCCTCGCGGTAGCGGTGGCGGCCTCGTTCGCATACCTGGAACTGGACTTGCACGCACTGGTCGGCAATGGCGGGCTGGGGCAGATGGGCGAGTACGCCGGGCGCTTCTTGCAGCCGGATCTGTCTACCGGCCACCTCAAGGCAGTGTGGCGCGGGGCGCTGGAAACCCTGGCCATGTCTGGCATGGGCACCTTGTTGGCAATGGTATTGGGAATGTTGCTGGCACTGCCGGCGGCGGGCCGCTTCGGTTGGCCGTTGCAAGGGGCGGCGCGTCTGCTGCTGAATGCCTTGCGTGCCATTCCTGAACTGGTGTGGGCAGCGCTGACTGTGCTGGCGGCCGGGCTCGGGCCGAATGCCGGTACCCTGGCTTTGGCGTTGCACACCGCTGGCGTGCTGGGGCGGCTGTTTGCCGAGGCGCTTGAGAACGCCCCGCCCGAGCCGGCGGCGGCGATCCGTTTGCAGGGGGGCAGCCAGGTGGCGGCGTTCTGCTTTGGCACCCTGCCCAACCTGTGGCCGCAGTTACTGGCCTACAGCTTGTACCGCTGGGAGAACAACATCCGCATGGCCAGCGTGCTCGGGTTCGTCGGGGCGGGTGGGTTGGGGCAGATGCTGTACACCACCTTGAGCCTGTTCCAGGAGGCCCAGGCCAGCACGGTGATCATCGGTATGTTGGTGTTGGTGTTGTTCGTGGATCTGTTGAGTGATGTATTGCGTCAGCGTTATGTACGGGCCTGATGGGTAGGCGGGGTTGCAAGGCATCCCCAAAAATCTCTCAGACGCTTACGGCCTCGGCACACTGCGCCTCCCGCTGCATCGACTCCAGGTTGCGCTCGATCGTCTCGCAGATGGTATCCATCTGGATCTGATGCTCGCTGAACCTGAACGGGCTCTGCAAATCCGTGCCGATGCGCTCGATAGCCAGCAACATGAACCCTACCACCGTCGACGCCAGCGGCGTGAACCAGCCCAGCGACTCCACCAGCCCCACCGGCACGATCAGGCAGAACAGCGTGATGAACAGCCGTGGGAAATACACATAGGGGTAGGGCAGCGGCGTATTGGCAATCCGCTCCATGCCACCCTGGGCGTTAGACAGGTCTACCAGCGTCGACTCCAGTCGCGCCAGGCGAATGCTGTCCAGCCGCCCGGCCTGGTACTCCCGCGCGAGCAAGGCCGCAGAGCCACTGAGGATGTCATTGGCGAAATTGTTCGAGCGGTTGCGCCGTTCGAACTCCGCCGGGGGGATGAAGGCCATCAGTTCCTCCGGGCAGCTTTCGCCTTTCAAGTGCGCCGCCAGGCAGTTCACATAGGCGATATGCCGGCGCAGCAGGGTGGCCTTGACCGGGTTCAGGCCGTCATCCGGGTCATCGATCAGCGTCAGCGTCTGCCGGGCGAAGCTGCGCGAACTGTTCACCAGCGCCCCCCACAGGGTGCGAGCCTCCCACCAGCGGTTGTAGGCGCTGCTGTTGCGAAAACTCACCAGCACCACCAGGGCTGAGCCCAGCAAGGTCAGCGGGATCAGTGGCAGGGTGAACTTGCTGTTCAAGAACAGCATGAAATCGAGGGTGACCAGCACATCCCAGATCAGCAGCCAGAACAGCGACCAGCCGATATAGCCGATGGTCTTCACCACCAGGCGGTACTTGCGGGCGATGACGTCTTTCACGCGGGGGCACCTCGAAACGCGGGGGATGCAGGATGGGACGCCGAGGCTCGTCGAAGGTTCGAGGGTTGAATGTTGCAAGGGATTTTGTAGTTGAAACGAAGGGGAAAATCCGACCAGCCTATCAGATGTGCCTGAATTCCTGATTCAGCTCAAAAACGACAGAGTGGGCCGCTTCAATCCTTGAATGGGTGTATCCATAAGGACACGACTGGGTGACCACTTGATGTTTCTCGTTGAACAGAGGAAAGCTTTGCCGCTTGGCTATCGAGCTTGAGAGATTTGAGGGCCAGGCTGGCGATAGGTCGTAGGCTGGAGCGAGCAGCGGCGGGCAATCTTGGTGACTTCAAGTGGCTTGGAGGCGGTATTGGTGAGCTTCGCATCGACATAGCTGCCGGTTATCGCGTCTATTTCACGCAAAAGGGGCAGAGGTTGGTTTTACTGCTGGTCGGCGGCGACAAGTCCACCCAGGCCGCCGACATCCTCAAAGCCAGAAAGCTGCTGAAGGAGATGAAATGAGCGAAAAATTGATCCCGTTTGATATGGCAGCCTTGTTGAGCAGCGATGAGGCAATCAGTGAATACCTTAGCCAGGTGCTATCAGATGGCGATACCGAGGAAATCATTCGAGCACTTGGCCATATCGCTCGTGCACGGGGCATGACACATATTGCTACGGAGAGTGGGCTGGGTAGAGAAAGCCTGTACAAGGCGCTGAGCCCTGGCGCGAAGCCTCGTTTTGACACTGTATTGAGGGTCATTCGTGCTCTGGGGGTGGACCTTCTCGTTCAGCCGCATGTAATGACCCGCTGATCCAGCTCGGTTAAGCCAGTATTTGCTTCATCTGCACCAACGCTACCCGCGTGCCGTCCCACGCCTGCCGCTCCTCTATGCCGAACGGTGTGAAGCCCAGCTGTGGATAAAGCAGCAGGCCGGCGGTGTTGTGATTGAAGCATGACACCCAAACCTCCCGGGCGCTGTACTGCTGGCGGGCGAGGTCGATCATGGCCGTTACCAGATAACGCGCTACACCAAGGCCGCGGGCGCTGGGGGCCACCACTACGTTGCCCAGGGCACATAGGCCGCCATGTTCGGCTTTGTAGAAATTGGCGAAGGCCAGGACAGCGCCGTTACCTTCCACTACCGTGGAGCCGCTGCGTTGGGCTATGGCGTCGCTCAGCTGCTTGGGGGTGAGGGGGTAGGTGGCTTTGGGGAACATGTAGAACAGTTCGTCCGGGCTCTGCGGGAAGCTGCAGATAACGGGGATGTCTTCTGGCCGGATGGGGCGGTGGGTCAGGTGCATGGCAGGTCCTTCTCGCGTTGGCTGGCAGGGCCTCTCCGCGGGTACTGCACAAGGCTCAAATCCTGTGCAGGCCCTGTGGGAGCGGGTTTACCCGCGAAGAGGCCATCAGCCTCACATCATAGGCCGCTTTCCATCCAACACCGCGCCCCGATTCACGGCTTGGCGGCCACCGCCACGTAGCCTTTGACCGCAGCCGGCGCCCTCGGCTTGGCCTTGTGCGCCAACAGGTACTGATAGCGCCGCCATTCCTTGTCGATCTCGTTGAATGACATGAATACGCTGATGCGATCCTTACCGGCCAGGTCCGGGCGCTTGCCGGCGTCGATCTCGCTGGTGGGAATGATGGCAACGTTGATGCCTACCACCTTGCCGTCATCGGCAAACACAGGCCCACCCGACATGCCCTTGGTGATCGGGCCGTCATGTACTGAGTAGAAGACACTGCCAGGCGTACCTTCAAGCCGTACCAGCGACGACAGGGCATGGCCCTTGCCCTGCATCGGCATCATGAAACTGTTGAAGCCCACCGCCGTCACGGCTTCCCCAGGCACGTACTGGCGCCAGTGCGGCACGCTGCTGGCTTTGTGCTTGAAGAACACTACGTCACCGAGGCCCTCGTGGACCACGTTGCGCAGGAAGGGGGTGTGTTTGGCGGTTACAGCGTAATCCTCGTTCCACTGGATGGCGCTGGCCATCAGCAACATGGGCAGCGGGGCACCTGAGGTAACCACGAACGCCTGGCTGTAGACGGGATCTGAAACGTACGACGTTGGCACTCCATTGCACCCACTGAGCAGCATCATTGCCGCCATGCAGGGCGCGATTGTTTTCATGGGACACACATTGCGTGGAGAAAGGGGGGCGCCACTATGGCGAAGTGCCATTACTCTAACAATACTTTCGGAATATATCTGACGAATGACAGCTTAAGTGCTAGTGCAAGGCGCGGCCAATAGAATGCAGGTATGGGGGGAGGCGTGGGAGTCAGGGGGGCGGCGTCAATGACGGGCGTGAATCGCAGGCACAAAAAAACCGACCGTAAGGTCGGTTTTTTCCGGATTTGGTGCCCCGAGGGAGACTCGAACTCCCACTCCTTTCGAAAACGGATTTTGAATCCGCCGCGTCTACCAATTCCGCCATCAGGGCGTGGCGCGCAGTATAAAGAGGTGCCGCTGGTCGGTCAATCGGCTTTCATGGTCAATTTTCACACATTGGGCTAAACTTCCCGGCCCTGCCGAACCGAACATCATCATGCGCGTCGCCGATTTTTCCTTCGAACTCCCTGATTCCCTGATCGCCCGCCACCCGTTGGCCGAGCGCCATGGCAGCCGTCTGCTGGTGCTCGATGGGCCTACCGGCGCGCTGGCGCACCGGCAATTCCCCGACTTGCTCGACTATCTGCGCCCCGGCGACTTGATGGTGTTCAACAACACCCGGGTGATCCCGGCGCGGTTGTTTGGCCAGAAAGCCTCCGGCGGCAAGCTGGAGGTACTGGTCGAACGCGTGCTCGACAGCCACCGGGTGCTGGCCCATGTGCGCGCCAGCAAGGCGCCCAAGGTAGGCGCGGTCATCCTCATCGATGGCGGTGGCGAGGCCGAAATGGTCGCGCGTCATGACACGCTGTTCGAGCTTCGCTTCACCGAAGAGGTGCTGCCGTTGCTCGACCGTGTCGGCCATATGCCGTTGCCGCCCTATATCGACCGCCCGGACGAGGGCGCCGACCGTGAGCGCTACCAGACCGTGTACGCCCAGCGCGCCGGTGCGGTCGCCGCGCCTACTGCGGGCCTGCACTTTGACGAGGCGCTGCTGGAAAAGATCGCAGCCAAGGGTGTCGAACGCGCCTTCGTCACCCTGCATGTGGGCGCCGGCACCTTCCAGCCGGTGCGGGTCGACAAGATCGAAGACCACCACATGCATAAAGAGTGGCTCGAAGTGGGCCAGGACGTGGTCGATGCCATCGAGGCCTGCCGGGCCCGTGGTGGTCGGGTGATCGCGGTTGGCACCACCAGTGTGCGTTCGCTGGAAAGCGCCGCGCGTGATGGCGTGCTCAAGGCCTTCAGTGGCGACACCGACATCTTCATCTACCCGGGCCGCCCGTTCCATGTGGTCGATGCCCTGGTCACCAACTTCCATCTGCCGGAGTCCACGCTGCTGATGCTGGTCTCGGCTTTCGCCGGCTACCCCGAGACCATGGCTGCCTATGCAGCGGCGGTCGAGCACGGGTACCGCTTCTTCAGTTACGGTGATGCCATGTTCATCACCCGCAATCCGGCGCCACGCGGGCCCGAGGATCAAGCATGAGTCGCACCTGTCGAATGTCCTTCGAACTGCTGGCCACCGACGGCAAGGCCCGTCGTGGTCGCATCACCTTCCCACGTGGCACCGTGGAAACCCCGGCATTCATGCCAGTGGGTACCTATGGCACGGTCAAGGGCATGCTGCCACGCGATATCGAGGCCATCGGCGCCGAGATGATCCTTGGCAACACCTTCCACCTGTGGCTGCGTCCGGGCACCGAGGTGATCAAGAAGCACAACGGTCTGCACGATTTCATGCAGTGGAAAGGCCCGATCCTCACCGACTCCGGTGGTTTCCAGGTGTTCAGCCTGGGTGCCATGCGCAAGATCAAGGAAGAGGGCGTGACCTTCGCCTCGCCAGTCGATGGCTCGAAGGTGTTCATGGGCCCGGAAGAGTCGATGCAGGTGCAGCGTGACCTGGGCTCGGACGTGGTAATGATCTTCGACGAGTGCACCCCGTACCCGGCCGAGCACGATGTGGCACGCACTTCCATGGAGCTGTCGCTGCGCTGGGCCCAGCGCTCGAAGAACGCCCACGCCGACAACACCGCCGCGCTGTTCGGCATTGTCCAGGGTGGCATGTACCAGGACCTGCGCATGCGCTCGCTGGAAGGCCTGGAGAATATCGGTTTCGATGGCCTGGCCATCGGCGGCCTGTCGGTGGGCGAGCCCAAGCACGAAATGATCAAGGTGCTGGATTACCTGCCGGGCCAGATGCCTGCTGACAAACCTCGTTACCTTATGGGGGTAGGCAAACCGGAAGATCTCGTTGAGGGTGTGCGCCGCGGCGTCGACATGTTCGACTGCGTGATGCCGACGCGTAACGCGCGCAACGGTCATCTGTTCGTCGATACAGGGGTGATCAAGATCCGCAACGCGTTCCATCGTCACGATGAATCGCCGCTGGACCCGACCTGTGACTGCTATACCTGCACCAACTTCTCGCGCGCCTATCTCCATCATCTGGACAAATGCGGCGAAATGCTGAGCAGCATGCTGAATACCATCCACAACTTGCGCCATTATCAGCGCTTGATGGCCGGTTTACGCGAGGCTATTCAACAGGGTAAATTGGCCGCCTTTGTCGACGCCTTCTACGCCAAGCGCGGGCTTCCTGTACCGCCCTTGGACTGACTGTCCGCATCCATTATTAGAAAATTACATTAGGAGTGCCCAATGAGCTTCTTCATCCCCGCCGCATACGCGGACGCTGCAGCACCTGCCGCTGGCCCAGCCGGTACCGGCTTCGAGTGGATTTTCCTGGTCGGTTTCCTGGTCATCTTCTACCTGATGATCTGGCGCCCGCAGGCCAAACGCGCGAAAGAGCAGAAGAACCTGCTGAGCAACTTGCAGAAAGGTGATGAAGTTGTCACCAACGGCGGCATCGCCGGCAAGATCGTCAAGGTTTCCGATGATTTCGTGGTGCTGGAAGTATCCGACACTGTCGAACTGAAGTTCCAGAAGGGTGCCATTGCTGCGACCCTGCCAAAAGGTACGCTCAAGGCTATCTGAGTTACCGGTTTTATTTTCCAGTCGGGGCGCGCAACGCGCCCCGCGTCTTGAACGGGCGGCGTGATGCTGAACAAATATCCTCTGTGGAAATATGCACTGATCGTGCTGGTACTGGTGGTCGGTTTCATTTATTCCGCTCCCAACCTCTACCCGGATGACCCGGCGGTACAGATCAGCGGTGCCAGTTCGGCGCTGCAGGTGAATCAGGCCGACCTCGATCGCGTCAGCAAGGCGCTGGTCGATGCCAAGATCGCTGTAAAGGGCGCAAGCCTGGGTGAAAAGGGTAGCGGGCTGATCCGCCTGACCAATCAGGAAGACCAGCTGCCAGCCAAGGATGTAGTGCGCAAGGCACTGGGCGATGATTACGTCGTGGCCCTGAACCTGGCTCAGACTACCCCGCAATGGCTGCGCAACCTGGGCGCAAGCCCGATGAAACTGGGCCTGGACCTGTCCGGTGGTGTGCACTTCCTGCTGGAAGTGGACATGGACAAGGCCATGACTGCCCGCATGAAAGTCTACGAAGGCGAGGTCAAGACCTTGCTGCGCAAAGAGCGCATCCGCTACCGCAGCCTGCCTCAGCAGGATGGCGGCATCATGCTGGGCTTCGCTGACGATACTGCCCGCGAACAGGCACGTGCCCTGATCCGCAAGAATTTCAATGATTTCGACCTGACCACCACCGAGCGCAACGAGCTTGCGGTGCTGCGTCTGGCGCTGACCCAGGCGAAAGTCGCCGAGATCCGCGAATACTCGATCAAGCAGAACCTCACCACCGTGCGCAACCGCGTGAACGAACTGGGTGTGGCCGAGCCGCTGGTACAGCGCCAGGGCGCCAACCGTATCGTGGTCGAACTGCCAGGTGTGCAGGACACTGCCGAAGCCAAGCGTATCCTTGGTAAAACGGCCAACCTTGAGTTCCGCTTCGGTGCCGAGCCGGGCGCGTCCAAGGCCACCACCGAGGTGTTCGAGTTCCGTGAAGGCGGCCGCTCCGCTGCCGTCGAGCGTGGCCTGATCATCACCGGTGACCAGGTTACCGACGCCCAGGCCAGTTTTGACGAGCATGGTAGCCCGCAGGTGAACATCCGCCTGGATGGTCACGGTGGCGAGCTGATGAGTCGTGCTACCCGTAGCAACGTCGGCCGTAGCATGGCGGTGATCTTCATCGAGCAGAAGCCGGTGACCCGCTACGTCAAGCAGACTGTCGGTGGCGTCGAGAAGGACGTTGCCGTACAAAGTTTTGTGGAAGAGAAGAAAATCATCAGCCTGGCGACCATCCAGTCGCCACTGGGCAGCCAGTTCCGCATCACCGGCCTGAACGGTCAGGGCGAATCGTCGGAGCTGGCACTGCTGCTGCGTGCCGGTGGCCTGGCCGCCCCGATGTACTTCGCTGAAGAGCGTACCATTGGCCCAAGCCTGGGTGCCGACAACATCACCAAGGGTATCGACGCCTCGCTGTGGGGCATGTTGTTTGTCTCTCTGTTCATCATTGCCATCTACCGCGCCTTCGGCGTGCTGGCCACCATCGCCCTGGCGGGCAACATGGTGCTGCTGCTGGCGTTGATGTCGCTGCTGGGGGCGACCCTGACCCTGCCGGGCATCGCTGGCATCGTATTGACCATGGGTATGGCGGTGGACGCCAACGTGCTGATCTTCTCGCGTATTCGCGAAGAGATCGCTGCTGGCATGTCGGTGCAGCGCGCCATTCACGAAGGCTTCAATCGCGCCTACTCGGCAATCGTCGACGCCAACCTGACCACTCTGTTGGTCGGCGGCATCCTGTTCGCCATGGGTACCGGCCCGGTCAAAGGCTTTGCTGTCACCATGTCCCTCGGGATTTTCACCTCGATGTTCACTGCCATCATGGTGACCCGTGCATTGGTCAACCTGACCTGTGGCGGGCGTGACATCAAGAAGCTGTGGGTTTGAGGGAGCTGCGATGAAAACCATCAATTTCATGGGTGTGCGCAAAGTCGCGTTCGCCGTCACCGTGCTCCTCACCGTGCTGGCGCTGTTCAGTTGGTGGCAAAAGGGCCTGAACCTCGGGCTGGACTTCACCGGGGGCACGCTGATCGAGTTGACCTACGAACGCCCGGCCGACGTCAAGGCTGTGCGTGCCGAGCTGGTCAATTCCGGCTTCCACGAAGCCGTGGTTCAGAGCTTCGGCGCTACCACCGACCTGTTGGTACGCATGCCGGGCGACGACCCGATGCTGGGTAACAAGGTGGCCGAAGCCTTGCAAAAGGTTGGCGGCGACAACCCGGCCAAGGTCAAGCGTGTCGAGTTCGTCGGCCCGCAAGTGGGTGAAGAGCTGCGTGACCAGGGCGGCTTGGGCATGCTTCTGGCCCTGGGCGGCATCCTCATCTACCTGGCGTTCCGCTTCCAGTGGAAGTTCGCCGTGGGGGCGATCGTTTCGCTGATCCACGACGTGGTGGTAACGCTGGGTATCCTGTCGTTCTTCCAGATCACCTTTGACCTGACGGTGCTGGCGGCGGTACTGGCGATCATCGGTTACTCGCTGAACGACACCATTGTCGTGTTCGACCGGGTGCGCGAGAACTTCCGCGTGATGCGCAAGGCCTCGTTGATCGAGAACATCAACATTTCCACCACCCAGACCCTGCTGCGTACCGTCGCCACTTCGGTTTCGACCCTGTTGGCCATCGCCTCGTTGCTGTTCTTCGGGGGTGACAACCTGTTCGGGTTCTCACTGGCACTGTTCATTGGTGTCATGGCCGGTACTTACTCGTCGATCTATATCGCCAACGTGGTACTGATCTGGCTGAACCTGAGCAGCGAAGATCTCATTCCGCCGGTCAAGGCCGAGGGTGTGGACGATCGTCCGTAAGTTCTTCGCTGCGCCGCCTGGCGGTGAAAAGGCGCGAGTGTTGAACTCGCGCCTTTTTTTTTGCTCCAAGGCTGGGAGAAGCGCGGGTTCATGCCCGCTGGTACGATCAGGAGGTTCACGTGAATAAATCAATGCTGGTGGGTGCGGTGCTGGGTGCTGTCGGTGTAACTGCCGGAGGTGCTGTGGCGACCTACAGCTTGGTGAACAAAGGCCCTGAAGTCGCCCAGGTGACTGACGTGCAGCCGATCAAGCAGCAGGTGAAAACCCCGCGTGAAGTTTGCAAGGACGTGACTGTGACGCGGCAGGCGCCGGTCAAGGATCAACACCAGATTGCCGGTACCGTAGTCGGTGCGTTGGCAGGTGGTCTGTTGGGTAACCAGATTGGTGGCGGTACCGGCAAGAAGATTGCCACGGTGGCCGGTGCGGTCGGTGGTGGTTATGCGGGTAACAAGGTGCAGGAAGGCATGCAGGAGCGTGATACCTACACAACCACGCAAACCCGCTGCAACACGGTCAACGACATCAGCGAGAAGGTAGTGGGCTACAACGTGACCTATTCCATCGGTGATCAGGTAGGCAAGGTGAAGATGGATCGCGAACCGGGGTCGACCATTCCGTTGGACAAGAATGGCAAGTTGATCCTGAGCGAGGCTGGGCAGTAATTTGCGTTGTCTGTACGGGCCTCTTCGCGGGTAAACCCGCTCCTACAGGGGCATGCGATC